>NZ_JAUBQQ010000030.1:0-62778 GCF_036701335.1 Microcoleus sp. Pol12B5
ATTCTCCCATACCCATTACTAGACGACCCTTATTTATCAATGCACTATTTTGTTATTCTGTCAATGCGTAAGTCCTAGATAAATTGCGGAATGCTAGTGAATCCGGTGAAAGTTCCTTTAAGGAAATGAGCGAGGAAGAAGTATCGCTTTGCGAAAACATCAGAGAGAGTCGTGAGGCCAAGCGACAGATTGCAGTAAAGTTTTTCGGTGAGGATTTATTATCTTTCCCAAATAACGAAACTCAAAAAGTTGTCGAAGGATTTGAAGAAACTATTTTAAAAAGTTTTATTGACGATCTCAAACAGGATGGGAATTGGCTGGGTATTTACAAAATCCAAGAACTTCAAAAGTTTATTCGTTTCTTGTTTTACCTGTTTGAAGATGACTCAATTCAAGAAACAATTGCTTTTACTCAAACTCTACGCTGGATTAAAAACTTAATTCAACATTGCGAGCTACTCAAGCACGCTAACTTTAAATTTAAGGTGTCACCAAAGCATCCAAATATATATTATCTGCAAGTAAAGCATAAAGAATATCAGAGTGATATTCAGATTAAAATAATTTTGTATGAGGCCTCATTCAACAGTCTTTACTTCGACAAAAAAGCTGAGAACACGTATTTGAATGAGCTCGTTGAAAAAGAAGGGGAAAAAATCTTCTTTATATCGGCTTATCAATCAGCTTCCAAAGGGTTTAATGCTATCATCAAAAACCACAAAGGCGATGAAAAGGATTTCGATTCTTTAGCTTTGTTAATGGACAGTTACTATACAGTAATGGGACCATCACTTAACAAATCAAAAGATTCTGGACTTTCTATTACGCGTTACCATTTTGCCTTAATGAAAAGTATTGTCAACTTGGGAGAGTCTAATATTGAAATCAAAGATTTCAACCAATACCTCAGCCGACCAGAAGCTGGAGCATTTAGAGAGCAGCAACACCAGATTTTATTAGGGAAACAAGTTTTGCAAGCGATCGGCAGATCTGAGAGACGCGATTTTCCCAACCAAGTAATAAAAATATTTGTTAATGAAGAAACCAGAAAAAATTTAGTAAATTTTTACAGATACCTGGAAGGAAAAGAAAAGGAGGAAATTCGTAAATTTTCCGTTAACAACCACAAAGTTTACTTAAGCGTTCGAGAAGAAGAGAAAAAACGTTCGATTAAGGATTATGACGATCATGTTATTGATGAGATTGATGCCACTCTGGCTTTTCAAGACTTTAGAACACAAATGTTGGAGGAAATCGATCGCTTTCATCTTAATAAAAATACTTTTGATATCGCACAAACGTGGGATGCGTTGCGCGACCCAATTGTTTTCAAATACCCAGCCAAGTATCTGGAAAAGTTGCGAGATTCAGGGCTATTTCCGGCTAATTTTATTGAGTCATTATTCTATCACAACCCAGAACAAGTTGAATTTACGCCCTATTTAGCTTCCGAGGAAGAAAGCGGTAAAAAATTCCAGATTATCAGTGATAGCATCAATGGGGAAAAAATCTATCCTTACCAGAAGCGGTTATATCCTGAATATCTAAAAATCAGAGAGCGAGGCTATGACTTAGAAGGTAATGAAATTGGCTCCCTAGATACTTCGACTGATTCAATCTACAGACGGTACAACAAGTTGATGCCACAACCGCAAGTTTTTAATACTTATATTCCGCGTCCGCATTTCTTTTACGATGTGTTGTATCCCTCACTCGCTGAAAATTTTGTGGAAGGCTGGATTAAAGATGAAGTTTTCCAAGGCAAAGACTGGAAAGACATAAAATCCAGCTATCGTTTTGAGCCATTGCGAGATTTCAAAAAGTATCGTAAGCTATACGAGCGGTTTGATTTGTACTATGTCAAGGAGAATACGCTATTTTGTATTGATGTTAAAGCTTGGAGCGTGGCTTCGGGAAATCGCCTGTCCAAAAAGACGCTGGATAAAACCGAAAACAAGCTGAAGGCGATTGTTTCAGACTATCCAGAATTTAGCACCGCAAGGGGGTTACTTCTTAACTTGCACGCCGCCCAAGAAAAAAATCAACAATACTCACCCACGCTATTTTCTGGAAATTTGATTTTTTTTGACGATCGCAATTGTCCAGTAGAATCTAATATCCTCACAGAGTTTTTGTTTCCCAAGGATAAATAAAATGAACAATAAAACAGCAGCATTGTCAGACATATCGCGAACCAACCAAATAGAAATATTAGAAAAGCAACAAGAAGTTGCCGAAAAACTGCGTAAGTATCTATTTAAAGAGGGACAAGGGATAGAACATTTTGAGCTTAAATATCCGATTGCTGAAGATAAAGATTCTGAAAATGAGGATTCACGGCCTACCTTTTATAAAGAGCGGCATAAATACATTAAAGCTCAAGTCCAAGAAAGACTTGCTGCACATGGGGAGAAACGGGAAAAATCAGAAATTCAATACTTCCTCTCATATACTGGGGGCAAAAAATATGTGTTCTTTTTATCCCCTAATAAAAATCATTCTGGATGGCAAAAGTTATTTACAGACAATTCTAGCGATCGAGAAAGAATTTTCAACCTCATTTTCAAGTTTTATATTCTGTCTCAAGGCTTATACTTTGAGACACTGAATGGTTTTGAAGAATTACTGTTACTCCATTCCAGGGATCTCAGCAAATCGAAAGAGGCTCTTTTTGTGTGGGGACAAAACTTGTTAATCAAATACAATCAACATAGCGTACTAACATTAACCTTGTCTCGAAAATACCGACTCTTCTTACCCAAAGATAGCTACAGTACCATAGATGGTGATGATTTAGGAGATTTGGTGGTCTACGACGATAAGAACTACTACTTCGATCGCGACTTAGATGCTAGGAAAACAAATAAAATAAATTTTATGCAATTTGATAGCGATCCCAAAAATTATGACCAGTTCAAAAAGACTCAGCTTTATCATTACCAAAACCTCATCACAAAACTTGAAGGCTTTTTAAGTGAGTGCCAGATTAAATTTAAATCTCTTGATTTTCAGGCTGACCATTACTTGGAAAACCCTTTTATCAAAAACATAGAATCTGTAGAATTCTTAGAGATTATTAACAATACTGGAGTCGATCTGACTGAATCTGACCAACAATTTTTGCAACATTTTATGAAACATCAAGGGGTATCTACGATCGCATTTTACAATCAGGGAAAAACTGTTAGTACCTATGAAAAAGTAGAAGCTGAAGGTGAGGAAGAGGTTTGCTGGAGAATTACCGAATCTATTAAATGGTCAGAAATTCAACTCCAAGCGGGAAAAAACTATTTGGTTTTCAATAAACTTTTGGAGGAAGAAGCGGGTTCGAGGGCCTACCAGAGAAAAGACACTCTCTGGTGTCCATCAACAACATTAGATAATAAATCGCCAGTAGATTTCTATTCACAGTTAAAGAAAAAATTTAACTATTTAGAGACAGGAATTTTTGTTAGCACCCAGGGCAGAAATATACCTGAATTTACTGGTGTCGGAAATAAGAAATCAGCTTGGGCGGTTCTTAATTATACAGCTCAAATCGATCGGGATAGTCTCCAAAAGGATACGAAAGCTTTTACAGAGGGGAGATTATTGGATGTAGAGGGTTATATTTCCTGCTATCTAATAGGACAAGAAGATAGCGAACAATGGCAAAGTTTCTGCGATAAATATAAGATAAAGATTTCCGCTGAATTTCAGAAAATCTTGATTGAGTTGGGAATTAAGAACTGGATCTCCCAGAGTCTTGCAAATCCGAACTTGGGCTTGCGTATTACTCATGAATCATTTCCTGAAAAACAATTTTTTAGTATTTATGTACGCAGCCCTAAAAATAAGGAAGCTAAAGCGGTTGCGGTAGAATTTCTGTATCAAGATGGTTACATATACATAAAAAATGTAATGCGCGATTTGAAACAAATAGAATCGAAATTTCGATTTTTAAGAAGGAGAAAAAACTCTTCAGAAAAATTAATTAACGATCAAAAATATTTTGTAGATGAATCAGAGGCACTGTATATTAGTTGTTATACAGATGATTTTTATACGCCCACATTAATTGGACGAACTGGTATTATTGCAGATATGAAAAGCGGCCAATTAACTATTGACAGAAAAAACAAAGGTGAAAATAGTAGTAGATTCTTACCTGTGGTCTCCTATTACAACAGCGAGATTCAACCTATGTACAGAATCCAAAATATGATATGTTTGGATTTGAAGAACGAAACATTTATTCAGTATTATGTCCCTCCAGGGCAAAGTATCGCAGGCTCGATTAAGAAAGGGTTTAGAGCCTATCATTTGATTGGGAAGAGATCTGGCGGAGAGTCAATTCCCACATCTGATCTGATCGACCATCCCATCACAGCTTTACATTTTAGTACGCTCACTCAAAATGTTTTAAAAATAGGTGATAACAGTCAATCGTCATTGTTACAAAAAGTAGCACAAGTATTAATTGAAAATTGAAATAAGGCTGAATTTGAATGCTGATTCCAGAAAACATCCAGATATTTCAGCGATCCCAGAAGAGCATCGGATACACTCACACCTGGTCTGAGGCCGGAGACAAGTATCAATGTCAGCTAGAAGCCAACCTGCTACTTAGAGCCGATCGAGGATTGCGATCGCTCTTTGGAGTGGTGAGTGGGCAGACCATACGTGCAATAATCAGCCATATTATCTGGTACGCGATCGCCTGAACCTATGGATGCGCTAATCGGCAAAACTTTACAGGGTGGAAAGTACACCCTCGAACAAGAATTGGGCCGCGGCGGCTTTGGAATAACTTTCAGGGCAAATCACCGCTATTTAGGACAGCCTGTAGTCATTAAAACCCTCAACGAATCTCTGCGGCAGCAACCCAATTTTGCTGAGTTCGATCGCAAGTTTCAAGACGAAGCGAGGCGGTTAGCTTCCTGCGTTCATCCGAATATTGTCCGCGTCAGCGATTTTTTTGTGGAAGACGGGCAGCCTTACATGGTGATGGACTACATAGCCGGTCAGAATTTGGGCGATGTAGTCGGTTCAAATAATCCGCTACCAGAAAATCTCGCAATTCTCTACATCAGTCAAATTGGGGCTGCGTTGAAGGCGGTTCATCAAAAGGGTTTGCTGCACCGAGATGTCAAGCCCCAAAACATTATTTTGCGGCAAGGTACTCAGGAAGTCGTGCTGATTGACTTTGGCATTGCCCGCGAGTTTACTCCTGGTGCAACCCAAAGTCACACTAATATGGTGTCCGACGGCTACGCACCCCCTGAACAGTATTTTGCCCAAGGAAAATATACGCCCGCCACAGATGTTTACGGTATGGCGGCGACGCTTTACACCTTACTGACAGCACAAGTGCCGGTGGCTGCAATTTTGCGTACCAGTCAGCCGATGCCTTCACCGCGCGACTTGCGGCCTCAGCTAAGTGCGACTGTCAGCTCTGCGGTGATGCGCGGGATGACGGTAGAAGCTCAAAATCGCCCTGCTAGTGTGGATGAGTGGCTGTCGCTGCTGCATGGGCAGGGGGGTGCAGCGTCGCCGAGCACTGGGCCGACGGTGGCGGTGATTCCGGGACACGGGCCTCAGTCGCCTGCGGGTTCCAGAACAACGCCTGCTGTGGTGTCTTCTGGGGACAACAACCGCAAGGTTTGGTGGATTTTGGGGTTCGTGGCGATCGCACTTATTGTTGCAGGTTTGGTCGGCATTGCTAGGGTTTTCCTCAACCGGCCGTCTTCGGAACCCGCACCAGTCGCCCAGGACGATCGCACTTCGGCCCCTGCATATCCAGACGCGCGCTCCAGCCCTGCACCAATTCCCGCGCCGACACCAACGCCAGCGCCGACTCGCAGAGAAACTCCGCCCCCTGCTGCTGAAACTCCAGCGCCTGCTGCTGAAACTCCAACACCAGCCCCAGCGCCAACACCAGCCCCAGCGCCAACTCCAGCGCCTTCTCCCGAGGCTGCCGAACCTACACCAACAGAAAAACTTGTTGACAAAGAGTTGCCACCAGATCGATCTCCCGCCCCCAGCCCCGAACAACCGGAAACCAATTATCAGAAGACTCCCACAATCCCTGGGTATGCGGTGGGTACGGCGGAAAGTCAGATTTTATCCCAATTGGGAGAACCCACTGACTCTCAAGCCCGGGGCTATTGGCCGAATACTCGCACCGCACTTTACGAAATATTGCCAAATCGAATTACTCTCGGCTACATTTACGATCGCGATTCGGGCGAGCTAGTACAAACAGAGGGTTCTTTTGCCCCGTCGGTGGACGATTTGGTAATGCGAACCGCGTTAAACGGGATGGTGGGCGGCGCCAGCCGGGAGATTTTGCAAGGGCTCGGCGACGTGCAGCAGCGCCGGAGTAATCGGTTTACGTTTAAGAAGGGTTCGCTCGAAGGGATGATCGAACGCAATGAGCGCGATCGGATTTACATCGGCGTCTGGGACGACAACTTGCATTAATTAGGAATTACGCACGGGTGGTCAGAAACCAGTTTTTTTTGCCAGATACTTCGTTACAGCCCGCATTAACCGCCAAAAACCCGGTTTCTTTAATCCCCAATCGAAAATCCAAAATCCAAAATCTAAAATCGCTTGACTTGACGCAACAGGAAATATTGTCTATGATTAAAGAACACACGAGGGGCTGTAATGGTTTCGACAGGGTGGCGAAAGCTGCTCCGTGATGCAGGTCGAGAGGGAGTCTACTCTCGTTAATATCGGCTCAAACAAAAAAGTAAATGCGAACAACATCGTTCCTTTCGCTCGCAAAGCCGTCGCTGTAGCCTAAAAACTTCTTAAGCCCGGTTTAGAGTGTATGCCACCTAACTCCGTTAAAGGTAGCATAACAACCCCCAACGGATGCCCTAGCTAAACGTTTCTAGTCGGCTAGCTAGGAAAGCAATCACTAGAAAATCCCCCCATCTGGGATAAAGATGGTTCCCGCCCCGAGGATTAGAGGGGATAAACCTGTGAACGATCGGAAGGTAAATACCCGCTTTGGACGGCAGTTCGATTCTGCCCAGTTCCATAAAAAAAGTGACGTAAAATCAATGGTTTAAGCCATTTGAAAGCCACTTTAAAGCATTAAAAGGGCCCAGAGTTAACTCTGGGCCCTTTTGTTTGGCATTCGAGGTTAATTCAATCTAAAATCTCAAATCTAAAATCGACTAAGCTTGTTGCCAGACTAAACAGACATAAGTGGCAAACCCATTAGCTAACCTGGGCTCTGGCATAAAATAATTTCACCCAGTCTGTACGTTCTTGGAGCCTGTCGGGCGATATACTATTAGGCGGTAAAGCCTTAAAAATCTTTACAAAGACCCCGATTTCTAAGCCTATTCCTACGAAGGACGGGTGAAAAATTATATGCTGAGCACTCAAAAGCTGGAAAAATGAACCCAGGAATTGACTTACAAGGAAGTTTCGTAGAAGCCCTAATCAATTGGGGCTTGCCGGCGGACATCGCCCAAGTGCTTTGGCTACCACTGCCAATGGTGCTGATGATTGTCGGTGCTGTATTCGGGGTACTTACTAGCGTTTGGCTAGAGCGGAAAATTTCCGCAGCCGCTCAACAGCGGGTAGGCCCGGAATTTATCGGCCCTCTGGGAGTGCTAGCACCCGTTGCCGATGGTCTGAAGTTGGTCTTCAAAGAAGACATTGTACCGGCAAAAGCTGACGCACTGCTGTTCACGCTGGGCCCGGTAATTGTGGTGATTCCAGTTTTTCTCTCCTACTTAATCGTGCCCTTCGGAGAGCATATGCTGATCGCTGATATGGGGACAGCGATATTTCTGTGGGTTGCTCTTTCTAGCATTCAGCCGATCGGCTTGCTGATGTCCGGCTATGCTTCCAACAACAAATACGCCCTCCTCGGAGGACTCAGAGCCGCGGCTCAATCCCTCAGCTACGAAATTCCCCTAGCTTTGGCAGTATTGGCAGTCGTGATGATGTCCAATAGCCTCAGTACGATCGACATCGTACACCAGCAAGCCGGCTACGGGATTGTCGGCTGGAATATCTGGCGGCAACCAGCAGGTTTCCTAATTTTCTGGATTGCAGCACTAGCAGAATGCGAACGCTTGCCCTTTGACCTCCCGGAAGCAGAAGAAGAATTGGTAGCAGGATATCAGACTGAGTACACAGGCATGAAATTTGCTTTGTACTATATCGCTTCCTACGTTAACCTCGTCCTTTCTTGCCTGCTAGTAGCAGTTTTGTACCTCGGCGGCTGGGAATGCCCGATTCCTGTCGAAGTGCTGACAAATGCCCTGGGATTGAGCGAGACGACTCCTTGGTTGCAGGTAATTACTGGCTTGTTGGGCATTACGATGACCATGTTGAAAGCCTACTTTTTCCTGTTTCTGGCAGTTCTGCTCCGCTGGACTCTGCCGCGAGTTCGGATCGACCAATTGCTAGATTTGGGATGGAAGTTTTTACTTCCCGTTGCTCTAGTTAATTTGCTATTGACCGCAGCTTTGAAACTTGCCTTTCCCTTTGCTTTTGGCGGTTAATTAATAATAGGTAAAAGGCAATAGCTAAACAAAAATAGCTGTTAACCAATTACCTATTATTAATTATCAATTACCAAAAACTCAAGTACAGAGAGAGAACACCATGCTAAAATTCCTCAATCAAGTAGGCGAATACGCCAAAGAGACTCTTCAAGCTGCTAAGTATATCGGTCAAGGTCTATCTGTTACTTTTGACCACATGAGACGCCGGCCGATTACGGTGCAGTATCCTTACGAGAAACTAATTCCTTCGGAACGTTTCCGGGGTCGAATTCACTTTGAATTTGACAAGTGCATCTCCTGCGAAGTCTGCGTTCGGGTGTGTCCGATCAATTTGCCTGTAGTGGATTGGGAATTTAACAAAGAAACTAAGAAGAAACAACTCAAGCACTACAGTATCGATTTCGGAGTGTGTATCTTCTGCGGCAACTGCGTAGAATATTGTCCGACTAATTGTTTGTCCATGACAGAAGAATACGAGTTAGCCACCTACGAACGTCACGAATTGAATTTTGACAACGTGGCCCTCGGACGTTTACCCTACAAGGTTACAGACGATCCGATGGTGACACCGATGCGGGAATTCGCTTATTTGCCGAAAGGTGCGATCGACCCCCATGAAGTTTCCTACACCGATCGCCGCGCCGGTCTGCGTCCAGAGGAAATTATCGAAAAGTAAGTAATTACTCATTAGTTAGTATAGCTATCCTAAATCATTTGTGAATTTCTTACTCCCTCCCCTTGATAAGGGGAGGGCAGGGGTGGGGTCAAAAATTTACAAATCCTGCAACGATTGCTATAGTCATCAGTCATTAGTGAAATAACCAATTATTAATGACTGCTAGCTAATGAGTAAAAACGAACAATAGAAAACTAATAATTGAGGATAAAAAATTGTGAATCTAGCTGAAGGGGTTCAAATTGTTTCATTTGGCATACTGTCGGTAATGATGATTGCAGGAGCACTAGGAGTAGTGCTGTTCTCCAATATCGTTTACTCAGCATTTTTGTTGTGCGGCGTATTTACCAGCATTGCCGGTTTGTACCTGTTGCTGAATGCCGACTTTGTAGCAGCAGCGCAGGTATTGATTTATGTTGGTGCTGTTAACGTCTTGATTTTGTTTGCCATCATGCTAGTAAACAAGCGAGAAGACTTCCGCACAATTCCCAACGCTTGGGTGCGTCAAGTAGCAACTGCACTGGTTTGTGCTGGTTTATTTGCGCTTTTGGGTACGATGGTGGTGTCTACTCCTTGGGCTATTGTCGCGACGACAGGAGCACCGGCAGAAAGTTCGATCGTCACAATCGCCAAACATTTCTTCACCGACTTTTTGCTGCCTTTCGAGTTAGCATCAGTGTTTTTGTTGATGGCAATGGTAGGGGCAATTGTGTTGGCGCGACGCGATTTCTTCCCGGATGAACTGTCAAAGAAGCTATCCGAAACACCTGCTTTGAGTTTGCCGGAAAGACCTCGCGAATTAGTTTCTGCCGGAGATGTGTCTTCGCCAGAATCTAAGTAATATTATGGTGCGCTAAGCGCACCATAGTGTTAGTTTTGTAGTAACTTTAGATTGAGACAAAATCGCAAAATTTATGCAACTGCAACTCCAGTATTTCCTGTTATTAGCCGCCGCTCTTTTCTGTATTGGTATTTACGGTTTGATTACCAGCAGAAATGCAGTGCGCGTGTTGATGTCGATCGAGTTGATGCTGAATGCTGTCAATCTCAATTTGATGGGTTTCTCCAATTATCTCGACCCTGTACAAATTAAGGGCCAAGTATTTACCGTGTTTGTAGTTACGGTAGCGGCGGCTGAGGCTGCCGTAGGTTTGGCAATTGTTTTGGCGATTTATCGCAACCGCAATACCGTAGACATGGAAGAATTTAACTTGCTGAAGTGGTAACTAATCAATAGTCATCAGTCATTAGTCATCAGTCATTAGCGACAAACTAATGCAGATTAAAGACTGATGACTAAGGACTAAGGACTAATAATTAATGACTTCTAGTAATTTCTAGAGTAATTCTGCCACCGAAATCAGGGATGGGGGCAGCAGGTTTCGAGAGTTGTAGTTTAACTTTTTCGACTAACGGTAGTTCTAAAAGCGCTTGAGCAATCGTATCTGCTAGGCGTTCGATTAATAAAAATTTCGACTCTTGGACTAGCTTTTGAATCAGAGTAATTGCGCTGCGGTAATCAAGAGTATGTTGAATATCATCACTTTTTCCAGCTTGCGATAAATCCAGCCATAGAGTAACATCCACTTCAAACCACTGCCCCAAAACTTGCTCTTCCGGCAGATAGCCCGTATATCCGTAGCAGCGAATTCCTGTAAGTTGAATAGAATCCATTTTGCAATAAACTAAAAGTGCGTTGTCTATACCACTTTGTATTAAACCAGATAAAGTTCTCTTTCTCTTCCCTCTCTTTTTGTGCCCTGTTCCTTCTTTCTCTGCGCCCTCTGCGCCCTCTGCGGTTCAATCACTCTTATTTTATCTTAAATTTCACAACCGTTCTCCTTTCTCCAACTTGTCCATTAAATCCTCAGCAACTTCATACCATTTCCGCCTAATTTCAGCATCTTCTGGCTTTTCTGTCAAGCTGCGCCCTTGTAATTCTGGATATTTATTGTAATATAATTCATCCACTTTTTGATAGAATATATCTTGATTAATGTTGAGATTTTTGCGTCGTTTACCAATCTTTTCTTGACGAATTATTTCAGATTCCTCTAAGGATGTATCGGGAGGTTGCTGGCGCGAAGAAAATTTAGGTAAATCCGGCAATTTTGGCAACGGGAAACCAGATTTGACTACACTAAAAGCTAAAATTCCGGGTACCAAAATCACACTTAAACTCCCTAGGGTTTTCCAAGGAATTAACTTGAATGTGCTGTGGTTATTAACCAGTTGAGGATTTTGGTGAACAGGAGTATGATTACTGGTAGCAGTTTGAGTGGTGTTTTTGAAAGGGCGGCCGACAAAGTTCATTGTCACCATTTGAGAAATTATACTGCCAATGTGAGATAGTTTTGGATCTTTGAGTGCTTCGCGGACTGCTTTTGCAGATTGGTAGCGATCGCCCGGTTGTTCTGCTAACATCCGATCCAATACCGTGGCTAAATTTGAGCTGACACTGACGTGCGATCGCCAATCCCAAGTTTTATTATTGATATCGTAAAATTTTTGAGGCTTTTTGCCGCTTAGCAGTACCAAAGCCGTGACGGCTAAAGCGTATAAATCGCTAGCAGCAGACACTTTCCCCAGTCGCATTTGTTCGGCTGGCGAATAACCCTGTTTGCCGATCGCCGTATCCGATTGTCCGTTAAACTGAAGTACGGCATTTGCTGCGATTTGCTTAACCGAACCGAAATCAATTAAAAATGGTAGTTTGTCAGCATCATGCTGAATAATATTATCCGGGGAAATATCGCGGTGAATTAAATTTTTCGAGTGGATGTATTCTAAAACTGGTAAAAGCTGAAATAGCAGTTGAGTAACTTCGGCTTCGCTAAAATTTTTACCTTGCTGCTGGCGCGATATCAATAGTTCTTCGTAAGTTTGACCCTTGATATAATCTTGCACTAAAAACAAAGATGGATTCCCGCCCAAATCCGTTCGCAGGAGTTCTCGAAACCTTGGAATTTGCGGGTGTTGGAGGTGGTAAAGCATACTTGCTTCGCGATCGAACAATTCGGCCGCTTTCGGGCTGTGAACCACCGGAGAAAACTCTTTGAGCACGCAATGTTCGTTGTAGCGGTTGATATCTTCGGCGAGATAAGTGCGGCCGAAACCGCCTCGGCCCAATTCGCGGAGGATGCGGTAGCGTTTTTCGAGAGTCGAACCTGGGGTGAGGAGAGATGAGTTAGACATAAACCACGGCAAATTGTTGATTTGGGGAGTCGCCGAGCACAGTATAGCTTATTGTAGCTAAGTTTGTTTGAATGGGATATAAGGAAGGGCGATCGCCCCAGCAATATTAATCCTCTACTCAATAGCTTTAGCGATCGTTTGATGATGTAGACTCTCCCTCATCATTATCAAAAAAACGACTAAACTAAGCGCTATTTCTGGACTAGCTTTTAACTAGAATTGCTTCTCATCCTGATGTTGTCGTCAAATCGAGGTGAAGTCAACTGGCTGTGCATATTCTACACAATTGTGTCCCATTAGGTGATTCAGCTTTTGGGGAGATGTCTAATGTTTCTGGATCCAATGACAACTTGAGTAATTTGAGTGAATTCTGTCTGCTCTGGAAATAGCGATCGCCTCTAGAGGCAGTTACACATAATATAAACATTTGTCAATGCCTAAGTCCTAGAAGTAAGATACTGGGGAGCGGTCTTTTCTGAGGATTAGCAACAATTCTATACATAAACTTGTCAAAAAATGTATTATTATATGGTTTTAAATATTTAAATATTTTTCAAAGGTAGGAGTCTTCCGTAGATAAGAGGATAGAAGAGTTATAGGACTAGAGTCTTTTGGAGGAATTTTAATGTAATGTAATAACAATGACATATATTAGCATCTTCCTTCAACTATAATACGTATTGTTGGGCAAAAGACAGCGTAATATTGATATTAACCAAGTACCTGGACAAATCTAAAAAAGCCTCAGCCAGTTAGTGGATGACTGCAACTCCCAAAGTTCCGTTAGATCTGCTCTTGGTTCGAGCTTTTATCCTAAATATTTTTGTGGGTATAGGAATAACGGGGTATGTCTCTCTACAGAATGGACAAATAGCTACCAATAAATTGTCAAACTCCGCCCTGAGGCTAGAACACAGATTAACAATTATCCTCATAGCCATTTAAAAATTAATCATTATCCATTACTTATTAGATTATGAAAAAACACCTAAACCAACGCCTCACAGAACCCATAAATTTAATGGCGTTGTTGTTGATTTTTATATTTCCTTTTGCTCTGGTAGTTTATCAATTAATTGCTGAAATTGATATTAAAATTGAATTCGCTCAAGAAGAAAAACTCGGCTTGGCTTATAACTATCCTTTGAAAAATTTGCTTGTCGCTGTTATTGAACACCGCACGCAAGTTAATCAATATTTAAATGGGGACAAGTCTTTAGCCCCTGCGATCGCCACGGCAACAGAAAAGATCGAGACGGCAATCCAAAACCTCAATGCCGTGGAAAAACAGCTATCGCCCCAATTTAAAACTAGCCCGAAATGGCTAGCGCTCAAAAATTCCATTAATGGCAACTGGCAGCAATTAAAAAAGCAAAAATTAAACTTATCTCCTACCCAAAGCTGGCAAGCACATACAACTCTTGTTAACGATATCCTAGATTTAATTGCCCACATTGGAGATGTTTCTAATCTCATTCTCGATCCATCTTTAGACAGTTATTATTTAATGGATACCGTTGTCACGCAGCTACCATTAACGATAGAGAATACAGCTCAAGCTAAAGATATCGGTGCAAAGATAGCAACTCAACAAGCTAAACAAAAAATTGCCGATAGCGATCGAGCCAAACTTTTGATTATTCGGAGTTTAATTGCACCGCCTATCCAAGCAGTGCAAAGAGGCTTGCAAATTTCTGCTAATGCTAATCCGCAAATTCAGCGGCAGCTATCAACTAGCGTACGCGAAAATTTCAAGAATATCAAAAGATTTATTGACTTACTCGACAAAGATATCATTAATGCCAATACCATCAACTTACAGCCATTCGTATATACAGCTACAGCCACAACTGCCCTAGAGTCCCAATTAAAACTTTACAATACAGCTTTTCCACTTTTAGATCGTTTATTGGAACAGCGACTGAATCAGTTAGTTGGTAGAAAATATCAAATCATCGGGTTTGCACTGCTAGTATTAGCGGTAGTGACTTACATTTTTATAGCTTTTGTCAGCAACCGCAAAAAGCGCCTGCAATTTGAAAAAGAATTACAAGCTGCTGAAGCCAAATATCGCAGCATTTTTAACAATTCAATTAATGGAATTTTCCAAGTTACCCCAGCAGGGGAATATCTTAGCGCTAATCCAGCCTTGGCTGAAATTTATGGTTACAATTCTTCTGACCAATTAATTGGCAAATTAACCAATATTAAACAACAACTTTATGTAGATTCCAACCACCGAGAAGAATTCATAAAAATTATAAGCGATCGCGGCAGTGTTTCCGACTTTGAATCTCAAGTTTATCGCCGCGACGGTAGTATTATTTGGATTTCAGAAAATGCTCGCGCTATGTGTGATGAAAATGGCAATATTCTCTACTACGAAGGTACAGTAGAAGACATTACCGAATACAAACGTGCCGAACAAGAAATTTATGCCGCTAAAGAAGCTGCAGAAAATGCCAACCGCGCCAAAAGCGAGTTTCTGGCTAACATGAGTCACGAACTGCGAACCCCACTCAACGGGATCTTAGGCTATGCCCAAATTCTCAAGCGTTCTGTAAAACTAGGAGAACACGAACAAAATAGCATTGAAATTATCTACCAGTGCGGTTCTCACCTGCTAACTTTGATTAACGATATTCTCGATTTGTCTAAAATAGAAGCTCAGAAAATGGAACTCTACCCTACAGAATTTCATTTTCCCGCTTTTCTACAGGCCGTTGCCGAAATTTGTCGCATTCGCGCCGAACAAAAAAGTCTCAAATTTAGCTACCAACCCGATCCCGATTTACCCATTGCCATTCACGCCGACGAAAAACGCTTGCGACAAGCATTAATTAACCTTATTGGTAACGCCATCAAATTTACCAAAATAGGAGACATAAGTTTTAGTGTCAGTTTAATTGAAAAAAATATTAATTTTTCCCATCAAACTAGCTGTAAAATTCGCTTCAGTGTCAAAGATACAGGAGTAGGAATTAAACCCGAAGAAATCGCCAAAATATTTTTACCTTTTGAACAAGTTGGATCTAGAAAAAATCAAGCAGAAGGAACGGGATTAGGACTGGCAATCACTCAAAAAATTATTCAATTAATGGGTAGTACCATTCAAGTCACGAGTCAATTACAAATGGGCAGTATTTTTGGGTTTGATTTAGAGCTATTAGAAGCCACAGAATGGGTTAATACAAGTTCTAAAACTGACAAAGGTAAAATTATTGGATTTAAAGGATCTCCCCAAAAAATTCTCGTGATTGACGATCGTTGGGAAAATCGATCGGTCATTGTTAATTTACTGACTCCTCTAGGATTTGAAGTAATAGAAGCGACTAACGGTAAACAAGGATTGAACATAGCAACTCAGGCTAAACCAGATTTAGTGATTACAGATTTAGTTATGCCAGAAATGGATGGATTTCAATTGATGGAATACTGGAAAACAAGCTTAGAATTAAAAGATATTAAAATAATTGTTTCTTCGGCAAGTGTTTTTGAAACAGACCAAAATCAAAGCTTACAAGCTGGAGCTGTTGATTTTTTAGCCAAACCCGTTCAAGCTGAAGAACTTTTAGAAAAGTTAGAACTTCATTTACAAATAGAGTGGATTTATGAAGCTGCCTCATTGATGCCTTCAGGAAGGAAACCAAATTACGATAAAATTGTTCCTCCTCCTCCAGAAGTATTAGATAAACTGTTTAATTTGGCTTTGCGAGGTAATTTGAAAGAGATTATAAAACAGACAAAAACTCTTGAAGAAACTGATCCAAAATATATGTCATTTGCGTCAAAATTGCGACAGTTAGCTAAAGAGTTTCAAGAGAAAAAAATCTTGGAAATGCTCACTCAATACAAGGAAATAAATTTATGAACAATTTAAATTCTTACTCAAATACAATTTTGGTAGTGGATGATGTCCCGGCTAATTTAGGAATATTAGCGGATTTCCTCACTGAAGCTAGTTTTGAGGTTTTGGTCGCTCAAGATGGAGAAAGTGCTATTCAAAAAATAAATTATGTGATTCCAGACATAATTTTATTAGATATAATGATGCCCGGAATAGACGGATTTGAGACTTATACACGCTTGAAAGAAAATCCCTTATGGAGTCAAATTCCTGTAATTTTTATTACGGCTCTTTCTGAAACAGATAATGTTGTCAGAGGTTTATCTTTAGGAGCTGTAGATTATATTATTAAACCTTTTCAAAAAGAAGAGGTTTTAGCGAGAATTAAAACGCATTTAGATTTGCGGCATTTAACTAAAACTATTGAAGTTAAAAATCAGCACTTATCACAAGAAATTGCGGAACACGCCAAGGCTCGTGCAGACTTAAAACAGCTAAATCAAGAATTGGAAATCCGAGTCAAAGAACGAACAGCAGAACTGTCTCAAACGCTGCAAGACTTGTACAGAAGTCAAGCTCAATTGGAGCATAATGCCTTCCATGACTCCTTAACTGGTTTGCCAAATCGAGACTGGTTGATTAAGAAGTTGCATGAGTTAATTGCAGCAAATACAAGTTATTCTGTTTTGTTTGTTGACTTAGATCGTTTTAAAATTATAAATGATAGCCTAGGACATTTAGCAGGAGACGAGCTACTAAAGTGCGTAGCCAAGCGGATGCAAGGGTGTTTAAAACCTTGTCAAATATCAACGCGAATGGGTGGGGATGAATTTATTATTTTACTAGAAACAGAAACCGGAACTTTAGTCGCTCAAAAATTATTAGAACAGTTTAAGTTACCCTTTAATTTTAATGAATATGAAGCTATCGTAGAAGCGAGTATTGGTATAACTTCTAGTGCAATAAATTATCAACACCCGATGGATATCCTTAGAGATGTGGATATTGCGATGTATCGAGCCAAAAAGCAGGGAAGTGGTAACTATCAGGTTTTCGATCCGCAGATGCAAGCGGATGCGATCGCACGCCTCGAACTGGAGCAAGACTTGCGAAAAGCGATCTCTCAACAAGAATTTTGCTTGTACTATCAACCTATTGTTTCCCTCATTACTGAAGAAATTAAAGGTTTTGAAGCTTTAATCCGCTGGAATCATCCCAAAGGCATGATTTCACCCGATCAATTTATCCCTGTTGCTGAAGAAACAGGATTAATTAATCCTTTAGGTTGGTGGATTTTACGGGAAGCTTGCAACCAGTTAAGACGTTGGCAAGAGGAATTGCCTGACCTGCCTTTGAAACTGAACGTTAACTTTTCTCCCATTCAATTCCAGCAAGTTAATTGCTTTGAACAAATTGCAGAAATTTTACAAGAAACTGGGATAAAGAAAAACACTTTAAATATAGAAATTACTGAAAGTTGTCTATTAAAAACAACAAGTTTTAACTTGGAATTTTTAAAAGCTATGGGGGTTGGTATATGTATCGATGATTTTTGTACTGGCTACTCTTCATTAAGTTTACTCAAAGAGTTGCCAATTGATACTTTAAAAATCGATCGTTCCTTTTTGCAAAACTTGGCTCGAAATCCCAACGATACAAGTTTAATTCAAACAATTATATTATTAGGTAAAAATTTAAATATGGAAATTGTTGCTGAAGGATTGGAAACTCAAGAACAAATACAAATTCTTCGAGAACTAGGATGTATTTTCGGACAAGGTTACTTTTTTTCTCGCCCCTTAGATAGTCATAACGCCACGCGGTTTATAGGCTTATAATTGAAATAATTTTGTGTTATTTTCCATCATCAATTTGATTTTTGTTATCGGCTTTGTAATCGTTAATTAATAACCGTAATTGTTTTTCCTGAAAGCTTGCAGCCAATTCACCTACCCGTTCGGCAAAGGGAATATATTTTGCATCCAATTTTTTTAACTGTTCAACTTGTTGAGTCACTGCTTTTAAATTACCTCTCATAACCAAATCGTATAAAATTACCAGTTCTTCATCTGGTGGAGGGACTAACAAAGAAGCTGAATCCGATCGCACGAATTGATTGACATTTTGATTGAGGTGAGATGACTCTTGATATACCCAAGATATCCCTAAATGCTTTTGTAGCAATACAAATAAATCAGCCGCCTGTACGGGTTTGGGTAAAAAAGCATTTGCGCCCATATCTAAACTCTTATGCTGGTCAGCTTCAAACACGCTAGCTGAAGAAACGATAATGACTAAATCTTTAAACTTAGGTTGAGAGCGGAGACGGCTTACTAACTCGAAACCATCCATTTCTGGCATTACTAAATCAGTAATAATAGCATTAAAATCGCTACAATCGACTTGTTTTAAAGCTTCTTTGGCATTTGTAGCTTCTAGCACTTCAAAGCCAAGGGGTGCTAACAAATTAACCAGCACAGAACGATTTTCCCACTGATCGTCAACTGCGAGAATTTTCAGTTTAGTTCCTTGATAGCCAGCGATCGCAGCTTGTAGCTGAATTGCCGATTCCCATTTACTAGCAGAAGGTAAATCTAAATCAAACCAAAATTGGCTGCCAGCATTTAACTGACTGTTAACTTGAATACTGCCACCCATCATTTCGATGATTTTTAAAGTAATTGCTAATCCCAAACCCGTTCCTTCTGACATCTTATCGGTATTGCCTACCTGTTCAAAAGGTTGAAAGATTTTCTGCATTTTCTCTTCGCCAATCCCCACTCCAGTATCTTCAATTTGAAAGCGGATAGAGTTGATGGCATTTAATTCATTAGCGTTAGTTTCTAAGGGTACTGATTTTACAAGTTGAACTTTGAAGGTAACGCCCCCTCGATCGGTAAATTTTACAGCATTACCTAAGAGATTAATTAAAATCTGCCTTAAGCGTTTTTCATCCCCTTGCACGTTGGTGGGTAAGGAAGAGTCAAATTGACAAATAAAACTGATGGCTTTTTGTTCCGATCTGAGGCGAAAGATTTGGCTGACATCTTCTAAAAATGCCCAAAAATGAAATTGCGTCGGGTAAAGTTCTATTCTCCTAGCTTCGATTTTAGAAAAGTCGAGGATGTCGTTAATTAAAGTGAGCAAATGAGAGCCACATTGATAAATAATTTTTAGACTATTTACCTCTTGATTGTCTAAGTTTTTTGAACGCATGAGGATTTGAGCATAGCCTAAAATCCCGTTGAGGGGTGTGCGAAGTTCGTGGCTCATGTTTGCCAAAAATTCGCTTTTGGCTTTGTTCGCAGCGTCGGCAGCTTCCTTGGCTATTTGCAATTCTATTTCTGCTTGTTTGCGATCGGTAAGATCGGTGTGAGAGCCGACTAAACGTAGGGGTTGGCCTTCCCCATCTCGCTCGACAACTCGACCTCGCGATAGTATCCACCTGTAGCTACCGTTTTTGTGCCGCATCCGAAATTCCCAACTATAAGGTTCGTTACTTCCTCTTTTTAAATACTTTCCTAAAGAGTCTAATATCGGGTGTAAATCATCGGAGTGAATCAGTTCTTCCCAAGAACTAAACTCGTTAGAAATTTCGCTGTCTTGATAGCCTAGCATGGCTTTCCATTGGGGTGAAAAATAGATGGCGTTGGTTTGGACTTGCCAGTCCCAGATGCCTTCATTAACGCTTTCTAGGGTTAATTGATACCTTTCTTCGCTTTGCCGGAGCGTCTCTTGTATCTGTTGGCGATCGCCCATTTCTTGCTCTAATGCTTGAGTTCTTTCTGCGACTTTTTGTTCTAAGGAGTGCGAATAATCTTCTAATTGTGCGTAGGACTGCTTGAGTTGCTGGCTCATTAAATTGAAAGAAGTCGCTAAAGCGCTGATTTCTTTAACGGAGGAGGCCGTTACTTTTTGCTCGAAGTCACCGCCAGCGATCGCGCTTGTGGCTTTACCCAAACGCCGAATCGGTCGGGCTATCCATTCAGAAGTCACAATTCCCAAAACAGTTGCCAAAAATAGTGCCAAAAGACATAATAAAATCGTCGTATGTCTACTCCTGTTAATTTGTTCCATAAAATCATTTTCTGGAACCGCAATTACAATTAACCAATCTATACCTTTACCATCTTGAAAAGGAACAACTTGTACGAATTGTTTTTGTCCTTCTACTAAAAATTCTAACTGCTGAGAAGTTTTAATTTCATTGAGATTGTTAAATCGCTCTGTTAAATATTTTGCAGTAGCTTTGGTTAAAATATCTTTGCTGTCATTGGCTGGAAATCTTTGCCTATTCTGGTATGGTTTTTCTGATGTGGAAGTTGCCACTAGCATGCCGCTTCGCTCGATAATAAAAGTTTGTCCTGTTTTTCCAACTTTTAGAGTTTGCAAAAAATTCCCAATTAGGGATAAACGTAGAGTAGTTAACAAGACACCAGTCGCTTTTCCATTTTTATCAAAAACTGGTTGCCCTGCTGTCATTATAGGGGTGATAATAAGTTCACCAAAATGTATTTTAGTCCAGGTAGGTTTGCCAGCTTCCATGCTTTCTTTGTAAGCTGTAATTCTTCGGGGATCGAAATTTTTAACCACTTTGATTAATTTTATTCTTTCTCCTTGACTACCAGCCAAATACATAAATACTTGGTTCGGCTTGGTTGGACTTGTTGCTTGAAGGACGAGCTTTTTTTCATCATTACTAATAATAGATACACCTTTCCCTTTTTCATTGATAATTGTCAGACCATTTACGCTATTAAATCTATTTTTTTGTCGCCAAATATGACGCTCCCACGCTCTCATATCTTCCATGCTCAATTGGCCCAAACTAACAGCATCAGCATTAATTTGATTAACTAAATGGGGAGCAGCAAGATAGGTCTGCAAATTCTGCTCAATTCTCGTGGCAATTTCACGGCGCAACTGTGCCGCTACATCATTCACAGCTTTCTGTCCATTTTGTAACGAAAAATATCCGGTTAACCCTACGGCTGTAAAGATTTGTAAAATAAAAGGAACAATTAAGACATGGCGTAGCGGCATTTTTCGGAATTTAGAAACATTTGTACACATAAGTTTTTAGTAGGAATAATGTATTTGTCTATACTATAGAGCCATAGAATATTCACCAGACGTAGGACTCTTCTGTAGATAAAGGGATAGGAAAGCAATAAGACTATAGTGCGTTACAAAAACTTTACGTTAAAATAAAAAAGATTACATTGGTTAGCATCCTCGTTGAACTATAATATGATGATACACCAATGGGAGAAGGTTAATTTTTTCCCGACCCCTAGATAGTCAGAACGTCATGCAGCTTATAATTGAAAAATCCTGCTGCCGATTGGCTCTGCAAACTGGCAGATTAGATAGTCAGGACGCCACGCGGCCTATAATTAAACACCAAGGAGAAGGCTAAACCTTTATGAATAATTTATCTTTCTCAAAAAACACCCTCTTAATTGTAGATGATAATCCTACAAACTTAGGTGTTATATTTAACGTTTTAGATGAAGCAGGATTAGAAGTTTTAGTAGCTCAAGATGGAGAAAGTGCGCTGCAAAAAATAGAATATGTCACTCCAGATTTAATTTTATTAGATATAATGATGCCGGGAATTGACGGATTTGAAACGTGTTCTCGACTGAAAAGTAACCCGTCAACTTCAGGAATCCCGATCATTTTTATGACGGCTCTTGGCAACACCGATCAAAAAGTCAAAGGTTTGAGTCTTGGGGCTGTAGATTATATCACTAAACCTTTTCAAAAAGAAGAAGTATTAGCTCGAATTCAAGTTCATTTAGAGTTGCGAAATTTGACCAAAGATCTGGCAAGCAAAAATCAATTGCTCCAAGAAAAAATTGAAGAAAAAACTACTTTAGAAAAAACTTTACAACAATTGAATCAAGAATTAGAAAAACGAGTTGAAGACCGAACCTCTGAACTAAAACAAGCTCTACAGACTATACAACAAGCTCAACTCCAATTAATCCAAAGCGAAAAAATGTCTACCCTCGGTCAATTAGTGGCTGGAGTGGCTCATGAAATTAATAATCCAGTAGGCTTTATCAAGGGAAACCTGACTCATGCTGAAACTTATATTCAAGATTTATTAGAAATTGTTCATCTTTATCAGCAACAGTTTCCCTCTCCAGGTGCAGCGATCGCCACTCGTGCCGAAGAAGTGGATTTAGAGTATCTAATAGAAGACTTACCCCAGCTTATTTCATCCATGAAAATGGGCGTAGAACGTATTCGTCAAATTAGTGTATCTTTAAGAACTTTTTCCCGCCCTGATAGTACATCAAAAGTAGAAGCTAACCTGCATGAAGGGATTGACAGTGCATTACTAATTCTACAACATCGATTAAAAGCAAATGATCTACGTCCGAAAATAGAAGTCGTTAAAGGATATGGAAATTTACCTCTAGTACCGTGCTACCCCGGACAGATCAATCAGGTATTTATTAACATTATTGCTAATGCCATTGATGCTTTAGAAGATTCTCTTCAGAAGCAAAAATTGGAAGAAATTAAAGTAAATCCAAGGCAAATTATGATTGACACTGAAGTTGACCGCCATCGAAATATCGCCATTATTCACATTAAAGATAACGGTTTGGGAATGCCGGAAGAGGTACGTACTAAAGTATTTGATTATCTATTTACAACCAAGCCAGCAGAAAAAGGTACGGGATTGGGTTTATCAATTAGTCATCAGATTGTTGTAGAAAAACATTGTGGTCAACTGAGTTGCTTTTCAGAACAGGGTGTTGGGACAGAGTTCATTATTGAAATTCCTTTAGCCTAAAGGGAGAGCCTAGGAATTAACGAATTTATTGGAGACTCAACTGACAGAGCAGGGAACGTCTCTACTCGGTCATTCGATTTTAGATTTTAGATTTTAGATTTTGGATTGACCCCACGGATAAATTCGGGGGCTTGAGGATTTTAGATTTTAGATTTTGGATTGACTCCACGGATAAATCACGTGGCGGGTACCATCAAGAAATTCTTGGTCAATGAGACCATTCATTTAGACGCGCTATCTAGCGGTTCAAAGCAGGATTTATCAACGCCCTTGGAGAAATGATGATTTTCATCCCCGCAGTTCCCCCAGCCAATCAATAAAAATTAAGAGAAGCCGCTAGGACTTACACATTGACAAAATGTTTATATTTTGTATAACTGCCCCTAGAGGCGATCGCTATTTCCAGAGGAGACATAATTGAGTAAAATGACTCAAGTTGTGATTGGGCTCAGAAACGTTAGACATCTCCCCAAAAGCTGAATCACCTACTGGGACACAATTGTGCAGAATATGCACAGCCAGTTGACTTCACCTCGATTTGACGACAGCATCAAGATGAGAAGCAACTCTACTTCTCTACACTAATGCAACATTTATCAGGGTTGATAAAATGTAGTATTGTCCCTTTTTTTAAGGCTATTGTAGCAAGATTTTTCGCAAATGGTATTACTCTTTTACAAATCCCGATGAGTAAACTCCTTCGCATCCTTCCCTACATAACTAGCGGCAACATGGCCATCTCCAACAACTCGATACTTATAGGTAATCAACCCTTCTAAACCCACAGGCCCGCGAGGTGGCATTTGCTGCGTACTAATCCCCACTTCTGCACCGAAGCCGTAGCGGAAACCGTCGGCAAATCGAGTCGAACAATTGTGATAAACTCCGGCCGCATCTACTCCATTTAAAAATGTTTCGGCGGTTTCGCTGTCTTCGGTAACAATGACATCGGTGTGTCTGGAACCGTATGTATTGATATGGTTAATTGCCTCTTCCACAGAATCTACTATTTTGATTGACAAAATCAAATCGCTGTATTCTGTAGACCAATCTGTTTCTGCTGCTTCGGCAATATTTTTAAGGATAGCGCGAGTTTTTTCGTCTCCCCGCAGTTCGACTTTTTTCTGCTGCAAAGCTTCGGCAACAGTGGGCAGGAATTTGGGGGCGATCGCACTGTGAACTAACAAGGTTTCAATGGCATTGCAGGCGGCTGGATACTGAGTTTTTGCATCGACAGAAATCTCTACTGCTTTCTGAATATCCGCCGCTGTGTCTGCGTACAAATGACAAATTCCGTCGGCGTGTCCTAACACGGGAATCCGCGTGTTTGCCTGCACGAACCGCACGAAGGAATTAGAACCTCTGGGAATAATTAAATCTACATATTCATCCATTTTCAGCAGTTCGATTGTTTCTTCCCGCGTGGTAAGCAATTGCACGACTTCTGGATTAACCGCAGTTTCTGCTAATGCTTGATGTATCACTTTTGTCAATATTTCGCAGGAACGGACTGCTTCTTTGCCGCCTTTGAGAATGACGCCGTTTCCTGATTTGATTGCCAAGGATACTATCTGAATTAACGCCTCTGGGCGCGCTTCAAAAATAATGCCTAAAACGCCCAAAGGACAGGTGATGCGCTTCAGAATTAATCCTCTATCCAATTCACGGTGAATTTGCACGACACCGATAGGATCTGGGAGTTTCGCAACGTCGCGCACGCCTGCGATCGCACTTTTCAACTTGCTCTCATCCAACTTTAGGCGATCGTACAGCGGTTTCGCAATTCCATCCGCCTCAGCCGCCTTGCCGTCAGCCGCGTTCGCCGCCACAATATCCGGCGCAGCAGCTTCTAAAGCTTTCGCAATAGCCTCAATAGCTTGATTTTTGGCATCAGCGGACAAAACTGCCAACTTTCTAGCAGATACGCGCGTTTTTTGGGCAATTTCAATAATAGACATGGCAGTAACTTTTAAATAGTTTTGATTGTTGGGTTTTGAATTTTGAGTGTGGAATTGAATCCGCACAAATAAATTTCGGGGCGGTTTTCAGTCTTAACAATTTTAGAGGAAATTCTATATTTTTGTTGAGACCCCTGACAGCAATCCACATTAACAGGTTAAAACAGTGAAGTATAGATAAAATCCCACGGTCATTTCCATTTGTCAATAACCTTTGGAGATTATTATGTCATCTCATGCCCCTTTACGCAAGGCAGGGCGAGCCGCCAAAGCAGGCGTTAAACTGATACAGAAAACTGGCGGAAATCTCGTTTTAGCTTCCGGCATCACCCTCAGCCTGCTGTTTGGTATGGTGTTAGCGCTATCTTTAGCCTCAGTTTTGATTCTCAGCAGTCCCGATCCAGTTACCGGATTGGCGATCGCACTTCCCATAACTCTGATTTTTAACATCGCTGCTTTTTTCCTATCGCCTTACTTGATGGACTTAAGCCAAAATTGGCTATACCATACTCGCTGGGTTTCCCTAGCAGAAATTGAAAGCCTAAGTCCCGAAACAGCGAAAGTTATTCAGAAGGTTTGCAAGCAGAAAAAACTCTCTTCTCCGCGTTTAGGAATTATCGACGACCAAAACCCTACTGCTTTTACTTATGGTTCCTTTCCAAACAGCGCTCGCTTAGTCGTCAGTCAAGGTCTTTTTACCTATTTAGACGACGAGGAAATTGCCACTGTTTACGCCCACGAACTCGGTCACATCGTCCACTGGGACTTTGCAGTAATGACTTTAGCTTCGACTTTGGTGCAGATTACTTATTTAATTTACACTACAACTCAAAGAATGGGTCGAAGTGGTGGCGAAAAAGCTAAAGATGCGGCCGGTACGGTAGCTGCTGTTGCTTATTTGTTTTACATCGCTGGCACTTATTTATTGCTGTATTTATCGCGGACACGAGAATATTTTGCCGACCATTTTGCCGCCGAAACTACTGGAAACCCCAATGCTTTGTCTCGCGCTTTGGTAAAAATTGCTTACGGTATTTTGGAAGAAGGACAAAGGGCAAAAGAACCCAGCATTTTGTTAGAAGGAACTCGCGCTTTAGGCATTTACGATGCCAAAGCTGCCACATCTACTGGGACTGCTTACAGGATTTCTTCGCAACCAGAAAAGATTGGGCGAGTGTTTTTGTGGGATATGTTTAATCCGTGGGGTTGGTGGATGGAGTTGAACTCGACTCACCCGCTGACTGGTAAACGAGTTCGCGCTTTAAGCACTTATGCCGAACAATTAGGCTTGGATATTGAGTTTGACATGGGCCGAATTGTCGGCGAAGGCAACGATTTGAGCAAGCGGAGATTGTACGGCAATTTTGTGTTCGATTTGCTGCTGTACAGTGCAGAAACTATGGGCTTAGCGGTGGGTTTTGCGATCGGCATTTCTCTGTATGCTGTAAACCCAATGATGATGGTTGCTTGTCCTTTAATCGGTTTGGGTACGGGAATTTTGCTCAAGACTCTGGTGATGTTCCCGAATTACCAACAAGCAGAACATTTGGATGTTTTGACCTTAATGTCTGACCCTTACGCAAGCCCTTTACGCGGTCAGCCGGCGCAACTACAAGGCGAATTAATTGGTCGCGGCGATGCGGGTTATGCCTTCGGTTCTGATTTGAAATTACAAGACAGAACGGGAATGATTTATCTGCGCTATGTTTCTCGTTTTGGGCCCATTGGTAATTTCCTGTTTGGCATGAAACGGGTTGAAAGTTTGATTGGAATGGATGTTAGCGCATTGGGTTGGTTCCGCCGGGGTGTTGCACCTTGGATGGATTTGATTCAGCTTGAAAGCGATAGCGGTACCACGGTTAAGAGTTATCACCGCTTCTGGTCTTTTGTGATGGGTACCGGTGCGATCGCGATCGGTATTGCCTCCCTCTTTATATCATTTCCTGCTTAAAAGTTGAAACGAATAAAGTCCTTACTACCAACAGGTTCATAGTAAAGACTTTATTCGCCTTAAGTCAGGGTTAAGGAGAACAGCATTCGTGCGAACATAAGCAGTTGAGAGATTAACCTCTTCCTGATTAGAATCCCTGAGTGTTAAACTAGGGGCTTAACTGATGACTGAGGATTGTTAGGTGGTTTAGCTGATTTGAATTCCGGTGTGGAGGACAATTGTTTCAAATCGATGAAGACCGAAAATTGGCTGGTATTCAACAACCCCGAATTAGGCTGTTTTTTCTTCTGCAATTGTTGACCGATCGCACAAAGTTTGCACATTATTTTAGCTCTTTTTGAGGATATAATAGTCGTTCTGGAAATCATGGGCTAGTTGCCTGATTTCAACGCTGCTAAACCCAGCTTCACTCAACATTTGCAGCGCTTTTTCTTGACCCCACATCGCTCCCAATCCCATGCCGCCGTAGGCTAAAGAAACAGTCATGCAGTGCATACAAGAAATGGTGTAGAGTAAGGGCGCAATGGGATGCTCTAGATTACCGCCGACATCCGTTGTGGCGCGGATATCTTGCATCAAATAAACACCATCGGGACGCAGAGCTTTGTAGATGTTTTGGAGTACAATATCGGGTCTGGCTTGATCGTGAATTGCATCAAATGTGGTGATCCAATGGTAGCGATCGCACTCATCCAATGTGGCGGCATCCTTCACCTCAAACTGGATATTATTCAACTTCCGCAGTTGGGCTTCCGTGTTGGCATTGGCGATGGCTTCTCCAGAAAAATCATAGCCTGTGAATCGGCTATTCGGAAACGCTTCAGCCAGCTTGTTGAGTGCTCGCCCGCAGCCACAGCCGACATCTAGCACCTCAATACCCCGCTGCAATGCTTCGGTAAGTCCGGGAATCAGTGGCAGAATATGGTCAAATAGAGCAGATACCGTGGTTTGACCGCTATCTTCTGCCATCACGGCATGAAAACGTTTGAACTCTGAGTAGGGTACACCGCCGCCTTTGTAGAAACAATCGATAATCCGGTCTTCCACCGATGCCAACACCGGAATGAATTGAGCAAAGGGGGCAATGTTGTTAGAAGCTGCAGCCCGTGTCAGGAATGCTGCATATTCTGTCGGCAAAGTGTAGGTTTTGTCGATCGAATTATAATCCACTAAGCGACCCGTTACCATTGCACCGAGCCATTCCCTCACGTAGCGTTCGTTCAATCCGGCAGCATCGGCAATTTGTTGACTGGTAGAGGGCGGCAATTCTGCCATTGTGTCAAACAGTTCGGTGCGATGCCCGATCGAAATCATGACGGCCAGGCCTCCGCTGTTGAGAATATCCAGCATCCGTTCTGCGAATGCTTCTGCTTTGGTTTGATCGAATGTTTGTGTCATCATAATTTAATGGTGATGGTATTCAAAAGTTTCTATTTGGAAAATTGGATGTTGCCAGGGGTACGATCGTCAGATTCCTGCCCGTCAATTCAACATTTCACCTATCTGTTCTTGCACCCAAATTTCAAACAATTCGCGCAGCAAACGCTGACGCATCGCTAAATCAAACTGAGCCGGAATTAATGTTTCTAATCTGACGATCGCCAGCCATCCTTCTACAGGGATAGGATGCCAAAGCTGACCGGTCCGGCTTATCGCCAACAGATGCGCCAAATTCGGGTGGATTGTGCCGAGTTCCGCCGGGCCAACGATTCCATTGACTTGAGCTTCTGGGCCTTGGGAATACTCGCGCGCCAGTTCGGCAAAGGATTGCTCTTTTTCTTGAATCCGAAAATACAGTTCGCGCGCAATTTCTGCGTCTTTAACCCGAATCAAAGAATAGATGGCTCGATCTAGCGATCGCTTGCGTTGCAGAAAATAGGACTCTAGTTTGTGATGCCAAGTTTGGTGTTTAAATTTCTCAATTTTGAGCAGCCTTGGAATGAAAACAGTCTCTAAAAATTCCCGACTCATCCCGTGCTTTTTTAGCCAAAACTGCTGTGTGGTTTCGTCGATCAGTTGATTTTGTTCGTAGAACTGCTGGCTGGCATTCACGATTTCTTCAGCGGTGCAATCGATGGGGGCGATCGCTTCATCAATGATGCTCTCGCGGTATAATTGGGGCAGCATTTGGTAGCTGGCAAGTCGAGGAACTATCTCCTCCCCAGAGATGGTGCGATTGCGGATTTGTAATAAAACTGCGGTCATAGCTGTCTGGTTTCAATTAAAGCCATTTGAACGAACAAGTGATAGGGTAAGGTGCACAGTGTGCACCCTACAGATAGAGTTTTTACATCCAGGACTTTCTAGTTGGGAATCGGAGTCAAGGTAACAGAGTAATTAGTGTTACCTGTGAATTGAGAGGCTTGGAGATAGTAGTTAGTTGCAGGAGCCAAGTTTTGGACAAATCCTTCGGAAATAGTGCCTCGCTTAACCACACTTCCAATTACCTCACCTGCATCGACGGCGCGATTGTTGTTTTTGTCTTGAATCAATCGGAGATCGGCATCAGCGCTGAGATTATTGAGACCAAAGTGATAAAATCCCTGGGTATTGACAGCGAGATGGATAGTATCGGTGGTGTCGGTGTTACCCACAGAACCTTGATGAGTTCTTGGTTGGTCGTTGGAAAAGACGGCACCGAAATCATCTTCTACGGCGAGGACTTTGCTGGCTGTTCCGATCGCGTCAGCCGATACTCTCAAATTGTAGGGAGTATCGTTGAACGCACGGTTCCGATTGACTTGCACCACGTAATTGCCTGCATCAACGTCAGCAACTGCTGAGGACAAGTTGATTACTTCATCCAAACGCAATCGATCGGAAATAGCAATTTGCTTATCGTTACCATCAACTAAGCCATTGCCATTGAAATCGCGAAATAGTTGAACATTCAGATCGTCGGTCATACCAACCAGCCCAAGGTTGATATTTTTATCGCTATCCAGACGGAAACTGTAGGTGTCTTTGCTGTTGAGATTACTGATAGTGCGGCGCGGAACTACTACGGCACTATTAGATGGCAAGGTACCAAGGTCAAATTCAGCCATTTTATTTCTCCTTAAAGTGTAAAGGGATTAGTTAATTTGCTGGTTGTTTGCTTAACTTGATATCAATCTAACGAGGCGATCGTTCCGAAAGCGTTCCCAAAGCGTTCTCGAAGCGTTCCCAAAGCATCCAAGCGCGATCGTCCGCGCGAATTCAAGGTTTGAGAACTTCCGCACACCAAACGCGATCGAAGGGAATTCCCGCTTTACCGTGGGCTTCTCGAATCACTTCCGCATCGGGCGCGTTCAGTTCACACACCACGCGAGTTTTATCCAGCAACGCATAGGAACGCACCCATTCAATACCCCGTTCCTGATAACACGCTAAAATTAATCGCTGGGCTTCCTTCCACTCTTCATCGGTAAAGCCATTCGGATAGCTTCCCTCCAACACCTTGAGGATTGGTTCGTTCCATACAGGTGGCACACCTTCAGGTTCAATAACTTGGGCTGTCCAAACCTTGCTAAATCCAACATCGGCTTGGCGATAAGCTTGTCGCACCGACTCTGCATCTGGTGCCTCAAAGGTGCAAATCATGCGATCGCGATCGGCTGATAGTAAAGAGTAGCACCACTTGGCATTTCTTGCCCCAAGACAATCTAAAACTCGCGTATCAGCTAACATTTCTGCGGTTATTGGTTGATCGGTCGTTGTTTCAACTTTGATAAGAGACATAATTACTTCCTCTTAATTAGTAATGACTGTTGATTGGTCACTGTTGACTGTTAACTAATGACTCATGACTAATTGTAGCGATTGATGATTTTCCCCACTCTCACCCCAATTTTTTCAGCGCCTCGCAATGGACAAAGTGAGCGAGTTGTCACCCCCCCAGCATAAACGTGGGCAAAGTCTGCTCTACGCTCGCATTCTCAGCCAATCTGTAAATGATAGTGCGATCGCACAAAAATATCAGAAAATTAAGTTCTTGCCTGATGGATCTCTTTAGCAGTCCTCAATCCAGATGCTAATGCGCCCTGCATCCATCCCCTCGTAGTAGAAGTGTGTTCTCCAGCAAAATAGACTTTACCTTCCGACTTTCCAAGTTCATCAAACAACCTTTTTTCTTGGTCTTCAGTCGGGTATGCCCAACCTGACCTCGACCAAGGGTCTTTAGCCCAAGAATAACTGGTCATCTTGCCCTGATAAGCACTTACACCAGGGAGAATCTTTTCCCATCGCTGTAGTAATTGAGGCAATTGTTGTTCCGGGGCGAGGGCATCCATAGCAAGGGCATTTTCCCCTTTCAGATAAGCTTCCAAAATACCTGTTTTTTCAGGAAAATCCCAACTGGGTTGCCACAGTTCTTCAGGACGATCCTCAAACAACCCCCAACCGTTCAACCCTTCTTTTTCCCAGAATCTTTCGGAGAATTCAACAAACATTCGTGTCGCTGCGCGATAGTTATAACCCCCAGCGATAGCAAGCTGTTTTTGAGGTGATAGTGGAGGCTGAAAATTGATCTGTCCCAAGACTGGCAAGGGAACAGTACATACTACGCAGTCTCCAGTGTATTGCTGTCCTGATTGGCACAAGACTTGAACCCCTGAAGAAGTTTGTTCAATACGAGTAACCGCAGATCCTAGATGAATTTTATCAACTAGAGCGGTAGCAAATGCTTGTGGTAATCGATCTGAACCTTGAGCAATTTTAACAACTTTTGATATGTCTCCGCCCGGTATAACTTTAGCTAAATCATCCGCAGAAATCAGAAGACGTTGCCCTTTCTTCACAGCAATGTAAAGCCCATCTGGTGGTAAAAAACGCTTGAGAGGCAAACCAAAATGTTGAGCATAGCCAAGTGTTAAATTGTGATTAGACGGAATTCTTGCTGCTCCCGCTTCTACAAAATGATTTTCACTAAAATTGCCTCGCAATGTCAAAACTCTCCCTCCTACTCGCTCACGGGCTTCTAAAACCGTTACTGTATGACCTGCTGCTGCTAACTCGTAAGCGGCAACCAAACCAGACAACCCCGCTCCGACAACGATCACTTTCTGAGAGGATAGTCCTTTCTCTAATGCTCCTGGAGTTCGGGAGTTTTGGGCTTTAACTTGAGCATGGGCTATTACCGCACCAAACGTTACAGCGCTACTTAATAGAAATTGACGGCGATTCATTTTAAACATAACGGTCTACCAAATAATTACAGTAATACTAAAGGTTTGGCATAATTTAACAAAAAAGGGGAATATGAAGCAATTATCAAACAAGCGGAAAAGTTTAAAAAATTAGAAGAGCGATATGAAGTAAAGTAAAGTTCCCTGTGAGGAACACCATCCCTAATTGCAGTTCGCTACAACTAATGACTAATGACTAATAACTAATGACTAAATCTGTTCGATCGCCCGATCGACAGCAGTGCGGGCACGGAAACTCAGCGCAGGACGATCGATGCGATCGCGCAGCGATTCAAACCAGGCAGTTGCCCGTTCTCGATCGCCCAAACCTAAAGCACCCTCAATCAAAATCGCCCAAGCCAGAGCAATCTCGCTGGGATGATCGACCGTCTGAGCAGCTTCTAAAGCAGCTTCGGCGCGGGCTGTTGCCAAAAGGGGTCGATCGCACTCTAAATCCACTTGAGCCGCCCCAATCAGCACATAAGACAGCATCCGTTTGGCATCCACCTGTTGCAAAGTCGCGATCGCCCGCTCCACAGCAGCATCGGCTCCAATTTGCTGAAGCTGATAGTTCGCTAAAGCTAAAAGTGCCTGGGCGATCGCACCTTCACTGCCTTCGCCTTTGATTTTGGCTCCGACGATCGCCATTTCCTGACAATAAGGCAATGCCGCCGCCGGATCGCCCGCTTCCAGTTCCGTCATCGCCAAATAGCTGAGGTTATAACACTCGCACCAACGATCCTGCTGGGCCTGGGCCAATCGCCACGCCTGTTGCAACAGAGTTCGCGCTTGGGCATAGTTCCCGTGATGGCGGTGTACGGCACCCAACCCTTGGGGAATTCCGATGTTTGTAGCGCCAACTCTCCCCGCCAGAGACTGTGCCTCCAGCAACAAAGCTTCTGCCCGCGTCATTTCCCGTCCAATTTCAGCCAAGCAAGACCCGCTATATACCAGCAATCGCACGGCAGTAACTGGACTGGATGCCCGACTTACCTCTGCTGCCCGCAGCGAGTGTTGGTGGACGTTAGCGAAGTTGCTGCGATCGAAATGTAGGATCACCAATGCCTCAAGTCCGGTGGCTTCTGCTTCTTCTAAACCGAGAGCATTTGCTTCATCGATTAAGCGGTGCACCTCCCTGTCGAGTTGAGAAACTTGATCGCCAGTAACGCCTGCGATCGCGCTAACCCGCAGCAATTTTAAATGCAATTGAATGCGAGTGCGATCGTCAACTCCTTGACACTGCTCAATCCCAAGCTGAGCCAATTCTGATGCTTCCGCGTAGGCAAACAATTTCAAGCAACGTTCGGCGGCACAGAAGGCGCTAGACGCGGCTAATTCTCGATCGCCCCCGATAGCGGCGTGACGGGCAATATCGCCAGCCCAAGCGCCTTCTGGTGTGGAGAGTTGATGCAACTTATGAGCAATTTGCAAATGTATCAAATGGCGGCGCGGTTGTGACAACTGCCGATAAACAGCCTGACGCACAATATCGTGAGCAAAGTCATAGCCGATTTCGTCACCGAGAGAGGCGCTGGGACGGATAATGGTTTGTTGTTCGAGCTGTTCGATCGCCATCAGCAATTTCGGCAGCGGATAGTCTGCCACATGAGCCACCGCTGTCGGTTTGAAGCTCCGCCCCAATGCAGCGGCCCAAGGCAAAAATTCGCGAGCGATGTCATCCAATTGGTGGAGGCGATCGCGGATCAAAGCCTCTAAATTATCAGCATGAGTAGACCGATCCTGGGACAATGCCCGGGCAACTTCCAGCGCAAACAGGGGATTCCCCCCACTATCGATAAATATGCGATTGATCGCTTCTGGAGATAGCTCTAACGGATTAACCGCTTGCTGTCTGCGAATCAATTCAGCCGTTTGTTGTCGATCAAAAGGATGTAATTCCAGCGTTAGCAGCCGTCGTTCTCGTCTGAGTGCCTGCACCACCCGCGAGATGCCCGCATTCTCCTCTAATTCCCTGGAACGCCCGGTGCAGGCGAATAAAATCGGCTTATGACTCAACAAGCGGATGGCGTAGTGTAGCAATGCCGATGAAGCTTCATCGATCCACTGAATGTCATCCAGAATGACGATTAACGCAGCCTCACTGGCAGATTGAGCCAGCAATTGTACCACCGCATCAAACAGATGACTGCGATCGGGCGGAGCTTTCCCAGGTTGACCGAGTTCTGGTAGCAAGAAACCTAGCTCCGGCGGAATGTTGAGGGCGGGCGGAATAACGATCGATCGCAAAGCATCAATCCAGATACCGTAGGGTCGCACCATCTCCGCGGCAAATCCTCGTCCCCACAGCACTTGCACCGCCTGTGCCGTGGCTCGCAGCTCTTCCAGCAAGCGAGTTTTGCCGATTCCGGGTTCGCCCGCGAGCAAGAGCACTGGCGATGCCTCTGCGCTGGCGTTCGCGCCGCAGTTCGCAAGCAGTATTGGCTTTGCCCACTGCTGAATCGATGCCCATTCGCGATCGCGTCCCACTAGAGGCGACAAAGCCAAAGGTGAGGGAAACAAATTCGTTTGGGGTGGCCCTGCGGAGTGAGACGAGGGTTGAATGTCGGGCGCTTCGTCTTCCAGCAACAGTTGCTCGTAGAGCTTGCGAGTGATCGCACTAGGGTCAACTCCTAGTTCCTCGCGCAGCAAAGTCATGCAGCGGTGGTAGACTTGCAGTGCATTGGCGCGATCGCCGTTCAAATGGTGCGATCGCATCAAAGCTGCGTAGCTGGTTTCGTGCAACGGATCGATCTCCAGTAAGCGCTGTGCAGCACGGATTGCAGCCCGATAATCACCCTGAGCTTCCGACAGGCGAGTCAGAGATTCGAGAGCATGGAGCAATTTCTGTCGCAGGTGTTCGCGTTCTGGAAAAATCCACTCATCCTCACAACTCGGCAGCAAATCACCGCCGTAAAGCGCGATCGCTTGCTCCCAGGCTGTTCTGGCACCGTTAACATCTGCGGCTCGTTCCGCTGCTTCTGCGGAGGCGAATGCCCGTTCAAACTCAGCCACATCCAGCACGAAAGAGGCATGGGGATTCCATTGCAGGGTTTTGGCATCCGCCAGCAGGTAGCGATCGGCATCGGGGAGTCCCTGACGCAGGTGATGCAATTCCCGGCGCAAGTTGGTGCGAGCTTGGGCCTCGGTTGAATCTGCCCAGAATTGAAAGGCAAGTCGCTGACGGGTTTGCGGGATATCGCGATGCAGTACCAGGTAAGCCAACAAAGCTTGCGGGCGCTCTGTGGTGACACCGACAACGGGCTTGTCTGCACAGGAAAGGCAGAATCCGCCTAGTAGTTTGATATCTAAGGTGGAAAGCATATAGCTAGATATTATTTGTGATTTTAATCCATGCTCCGGGGTGTCAACTTCAGGAATGTCAGCAGGTGGCGATCGCTAATTGAAATGACATTGCTATACTATGTTATCCGCGCGGCGGTCTGTTTGAAGCCACACTTTTGTATTCTTAATATAAATGTAAGATAGATGCGGTACGATCGATTTTACCACAGCTCTCAATCAATGCAATTAACAAGTCAAACATGACCGCCAAAATTGCTACAATCAGCCTCTTGTTTATACTTTTGAGTCTAGCCTTCAGCAACAGGTTTTTCAAAAATCCTGTGTTAAAACTTTTCCCTGACAGCAACTCGCCCAATAAATTAACATCAAAATCTACAGTATTGACCGTCAAAACGGAAAATAGGGAGAAACAAAATACCGTGCAAGATATTCTGGATGACAGTGCGAAATTAGAAAAAGTAGCTGGCAATTTCCAATTTATAGAAGGCCCGATTTGGCATCCAGGCGGCTTTTTACTGTTCAGCGATATTCCCGCCAATATTATCTATAAATTAGCCTCAAATCAGCAAGTTGAGGTATTTCGCCGCCCTTCGGGAAAAGCCAACGGGAATACTTTAGACAAAGAAAACCGCTTACTTACTGCCGAACACGAAAATCGGCGTGTATCCCGCACAGAAAAGGACGGCAAAGTTATCACATTGGCGGATAGATACGAGGGCAAGCGGCTCAACAGTCCGAACGATTTGGTTGTTAAATCCGACGGCAGCATTTATTTTACAGATCCGTCCTACGGTGTTAGTAAAGACCAGGAAGAATTGGGTTTTTACGGTGTTTACAGGCTGGCATCCGACGGAAAATTAACTCTGCTGGTTAAGGATTTGGTGCTGCCGAATGGCATCGCTTTTTCGCCAGACGAACAAAAACTTTATGTCAACAATTCGGAAGCGGGATACATTGCCGTTTTCGATGTAAAACCGGACGAAACTGTTACAAATGAGCGGCTTTTTGCCGATTTAAAAGACGCCAGTCAAGGCGGAGTTCCCGACGGTCTAAAAGTTGATTTAGAGGGGAATATTTACAGCACCGGGCCGGGGGGAGTGTGGATTTTATCGCCGGATGGCAAGCTTTTGGGGAAAATTTCTGTGCCAGAGACGGCGACTAATTTGGCTTGGGGAGAAAGCGATCGCAAAACGCTTTATATTACGGCAAATACAAGTCTGTATCGGATTCGCCTTAAAATTGCGGGTGTGCGGTCTGGAAAATAATCTAAAATAGGGCGAGGTTGACAGTAAAGCGGTTTTTATTAGGGGTAATTGACCGGCCATGATATAATCTTAGGTTTGAGAATCAGTCATTCCTGATTCTTTAATCTCAAATCTCAAATCTCAAATGGTATTAATAGCTCGGTTGCACAAATTTCTAACTGCTACAGTCGATCGCACTTCCCGATCGCACACAATATTTTGGTTGACTTTGAGCTTGACTTTTGCTGCACTTTATGCTATTTTAGGACTCAAGCAAGTCTTCAGTGCCGAGTATATGGTGCAAGACGATGCGAGGCAGCACGTTTTCTGGATGATGCGGTTTGTCGATCCTGAATTATTCCCCAACGATTTCATTGCTAATTACTTTCAATCTGTCGCCCCCGCAGGATACAGCACGCTCTACAAATTAGCAGCAACAGTTGGCATTCACCCGCTATTATTTCACAAAATATTGCCGCTATTTCTCGGCTTAATCTCCACTTATTACTGTTTCGGGCTTTGCCTAGAAATGCTGCCAGTCCCGATGACTGGATTTATTGCATCTTTGCTGCTAAATCAGCATATGTGGATGACCGATGATTTGGCTTCCACAACGCCAAGAGCTTTTATATATCCGATATTTCTGGCTTTTTTATATTATTTGTCCCGCAGTTCGTTGCTGCCTTGTTTAGGAGCGATCGCCCTCATCGGACTATTCTATCCTCCTTACGCCTTGGTTGCTGCTGGAATTTTAGTTTTGCGCCTGCTATGCTGGAAAAACGGCGGTTTGCGCTTGTCGGGCGATCGAACAAATTACCTATTTTGCACTACAGGTTTGGGAGTAATCTTTTTAGTAATGCTGCCCTATGCCTTAGATCACTCTGAATTTGGCCCAACTTATACCGCAGCAGAAGCGAAGCAAATGGCCGAATTTGCACCAGACGGCAGAAATGCTTTTTTTCGTCCCAACCCCAAAGATTATTGGTTGACAGGGCGGGGCAGCGGGATGTTTCCCAAGTCGCTGTTTACGCCTGTAACTCACTGTGTCGGATTGTTATTTCCGCTACTGCTGTTTTTGCGATCGGCTTTTCCCTTAGCAAATCAGATTCAAAGCAAAATCTGGCTTTTGCTTCAGCTATTTTTAGCATCCTCTGCGATGTTTTTTGCGGCTCACGCCACCATTTTCAAGCTATATCAACCCGGTCGCTATACAGCCTATAGCTTGCGATTTATTGTTGTTTTAATAACTGCCATCGCCCTAACTTTAATTATCGATGGAGTCGGTCTTTGGGCTTCAAAAACCACAACAACATTTGATGTAAAAAACCTAGTTGCACTAATTACGACAGCGATTATCGCTATCGCCGTTGTCCTTTATCCCTGCTTGACCGAAAAATTTCCTACCGTCGGGTATGTAGAAGGTAAAATATCGGGTTTGTACAAATTTTTTGAGCAACAACCTAAAGATATCTTGATTGCTTCAATAGCGGGAGAGACTGATCACTTGCCAACATTTAGTCAGCGTTCTGTTCTGGTGGCCAAGGAATATGCAGTGCCTTATCAGAAAGGCTACTACAGCAAATATCAACAGCGAATTAACGAGTTAATTCGCGCTCAATACACTCCCAATCGAGCTGTATTGCAAAATTTTATTAATCAATATGGAGTTGATTTTTGGATGCTCGATCGCAATGCTTTCACTCTTGAGTATATAAAGGATGATGGCTGGCTAAATCAATTTGATTCTACACCGGAGGCGAGGCTGTCTCTCAAACAAGGAAAAATTCCCGCCTTAGCTTCAGCAATGACAAGTTGTGCGGTTTTTCAGAATGAAATTCTAGTGGTTTTGGAGGCGTCTTGTATTGTGAAATAGGCTGGGAGTTAAGACGGCTTACACCCAGAAATAAATGCCTTACCATCCGCTGACGTAAAACGAAAAAAAATGGCTTTTCTTAACTAAAACTCTTGATTTTTAGGTTGAACCGGAGGCACAAAACCCGGTTTCCGGCCCTAAAATTAGTAATTTAGTGACTTGTAGGGGCAATCCCCCTGCGGTTGCCACTCCTGAGAGGTAATGTTGCGGATATGGTGCAATTAAATAATCTCCGCAATCACAGGTGAATATAGATCCGGGGTCAAGTTCGCAGACAATGAAAATTGCACAAAAGCTCGATCGCCAATTATCTCTTTAACAAAAACATGGCAACACTTTACGTCAACCCGCAAATAGGCAGTGATTCCGCAGCCGGCACCCAATCGGCTCCATTCAAAACTATAGCCCGTGCAATCATCGCCCGCGCTGCATCGGGAACTACGATTCAGTTAGCAGCGGGAACTTACAGCGCTGTTAGTGGCGAAAAATTCCCCTTGGAAATTTCTTCGGGAGTAAAACTTATTGGCAATGAAGCTAACAAAGGTAAAGGCATTCTGATTCAAGGCAGTGGCAAATTTGTCAGTCCCACCGCTGCAAGCCAAAATATCACGATACTGCTAGCAACTAATTCGGAGTTGCGCGGAGTAACTGTAACCAATCTCGATAGTCGTGGCACGGGAGTCTGGATTGAGTCAACTTCTCCGACCGTAGCTAACTGCACTTTCACTCAATGCAAGCGCGAAGGCATTTTTGCCACGGGAATCGCTAATCCTGCGATTCTCGACAACGTATTTGTGGCAAACTCTGCGGCTGGGGTGATGATGGCGGGAACTGCTAAGGGAGTAATACGGCGCAATATTTTTCAAAAGATGGATTTTGGCATTTCTCTGGAAGCTAAGTCGGCTCCTTTGATTGCTGATAACCAAATTTTGGAAAATCGCTCCGGTATAGTTTTAGCGGGGGAATCTCAGCCGATTTTACGCAATAATCGCATTGAAAAAAATACCCAAGACGGTTTGACTGCGGTGGGGAAGTCGCTGCCAGATATTGGTACTGCTCAAGATTTGGGTGGCAATATTTTTCAGAATAACGGTGAATTAGATTTGCAAAACGCGACTGGGGTTAAGATTTCTACGGTGGGAAATCAGCTCAATTCTTCGCGGATGAAAGGTTTATTTGATTTGGGCAATGTGACGCCAACTCCGACTCCTGGCAAGCTACAGTTTAGCGACATTAGCACGCATTGGGCTAAGGATTTTATTGATCGCTTGGCAAAGATGAATATTGTTAGCGGGTTTCCCAATGGCACTTTTCAACCTTACGAGATTGTAACTAGAGCTCAGTATGCGGCTATGTTGGCGAAGGCGTTTGAATTGGTGCCGCGCCGTGATGCGACGGTTTTTAAGGATGTGGCGGCCGATTTTTGGGCCAAGGGAGCGATCGACCAAGCTAATCGAGCTGGCTTTTTGGCTGGATATCCAGACAGCACGTTTCGCCCGGAGCAGAATTTGACTAGAGTTCAGGCGATCGTATCTTTGGTAAACGGCTTGCAGTTGGGCGGCGGCAACCCCAATTCTTTGAGCGTTTATGTCGATCGAGCTCAGATTCCCAGTTTTGCCACCGACGAGATAGCAACCGCCACAGAGCGCAAAATCGTGGTCAACTATCCCGCCCGCGAAAAGCTTTCCCCAGCCCACGACATCACCCGTGGCGAGATATCCGCCCTCATCTACCAAACTCTGGTAGCCACAAAGCGAACCGAGCCAATTAACTCTCCCTACATCGTCTAAGGGAATTGGGACACAAGAGAGAGGTTGGTTCTTCTGAGATATTGCACCATTCTCAATAATCCTTTCAGGGCGGGATCTCCTGCCCACCCCACAAGAAAATCTACTCTTTGTGGAACAGGCCGGAAACCCTGTTAAGCGAGAATGGTGCAAGATGTGAGTTCTTTGTACCCCAAGTTATCCCATCTCCCCTCCCCCTTGTCTCCGATTCCCTCACTCTCCCCTACTCTCACTCACTCTCACCCACTCTCACCCACTCCCACTCTGCCAAGTCTTGATTTGCGAGTACCCGAATCGTTTTATGATTAAACATTAAGAAATTAAGTAAGCAATCCTTAAGGTTCGACTGTCAAATTATGGCTAAAATTCAATTTTCTCGGGGTATAGACGAAGATGCTGTGCCCGAAGTGCGCCTAACCCGTTCTAAAACGGGAGCTCAAGGCACGGCCACGTTTATCTTTGAAAATCCCAAAGCTCTCAGCAGCACCAGTACCGAAGACATTACTGGAATGTACATGATCGACGAAGAAGGCGAACTCCTCACTCGCGAGGTTAAGGCTAAGTTTATCAACGGTCAGCCTGCTGGTTTGGAAGCTCTTTATCTAATGAGAAGTCCCGAAGAATGGGATCGATTTATGCGTTTTATGGAACGCTACTCCGAATCAAACGGCTTAGGATTTAGCAAGGCATAATTGATGGGGAATAGGGCATGGGGTATGGGGCATGGGGTATGGGGCATTAGTTATTGGTTGTTAGTTATTTGATAATGAATAACTAACAACGAAGAAATAACAACTAACTAATGACTTCTTCGCTTTTCCCTCTTCCCTCTTCCCTCTTCCTGCTTGTTTCTTCCTTCTTCCTTCAACATCTGTTATATGACGCAAATTCCTCACCCCGACTTATCTAAAATAACCGTAAACTGCGCTATCATTACTGTTAGCGACACCCGCTCGGCGGAAACAGACAATAGCGGCTTGTTAACTAAGAAGCTGCTAAAAGATGCGGGTCACTCTGTGGTAGCTTACACTGTTGTTAAAGATGATGCAGCCAAAATTGTATTGCAAATGCAGGCTTTTTCCCAGCGTGAAGATGTAGATGCAATCATTTTTAACGGCGGCACGGGCATCGCTCCCCGAGATACGACCTATGATGTGATGGAGAGTTTGCTTGACAGGATTTTACCAGGATTTGGGGAAATATTTCGGTTCTTGAGCTATCAAGAAATTGGTTCGAGGGCGATCGCCTCTCGCGCAGTTGCAGGCGTCTATCAAGGCAAGTTAGTCTTTTCTCTTCCGGGCTCTAGCAATGGCGTGAAACTAGCTGTGGAAAAGCTGATTTTACCGGAATTAGTTCACTTGGTGACGCAGTTGCGCGGAGGATGAGAGCGAAAGTTCGGTTAATTTATTGACAATCAAGCAATTTGGTTACAAATCGTCCGAGGCATCCGTGGAGTGAGAAAAAAGCTTTGAATCCTCATCGCAAGCCCCGGTTTGATCGGTGAGGTCGCTTTCTTCAATCTCTTCAATCTAAAATCTAAAATCTAAAATCTAAAATCTAAAATCGACTGACTGCATTCACCGCAAGAAACGGGTGGCTTTGAGCCTAGTATATGGCTAAAGTGAGGAAACATCAAAATTCCCCTGACTTAGACTAGATTATTTCGATGCAGAATGCCAGTGTCTATGCTAGCGAAGATTATCACCGGATTGCTCGGGCGATCGCCTTTATGCGACAACACCACCTAAACCAGCCCAATCTGGCAACTGTGGCCCAGCACATAGGACTGAGTGAATATCATTTTCAACGGCTATTTACTCAATGGGCCGGCATTAGCCCCAAGCGGTTTTTGCAATATCTGACAGTTGAATATGCCAAGGCAAAAATCACTCAGACTAAAAGCCTTCTCGACTTAACATTGGACGTGAGGCTATCAAGTCCCGGACGATTACACGATTTATTTGTGAACTTAGAAGCAATGTCACCAGGGGAATTCAAAGCAGGCGGAGCAGGTTTACAAATTCGCTATGGTATTCATGATACCCCCTTTGGCACATCTCTAATCGCGACAACTGCCCGTGGTATTTGTAATCTTTATTTCTTGGAGACAACAGACGAACAAACCGCCGAACAAAGACTGCAATTGACCTGGAAAAAAGCTGAAATCATTCGTGATGAGCAAGCCACTCAATCATTGCGTGACCTGATTTTCACTTCAGAAACTCTCAGCGAGCAAAAATCACTAACGCTCTTGGTAAAAGGCACTAACTTTCAGATTCAAGTTTGGCGAGCACTTTTGCAATTGCCATTTGGGGCGATCGCAACGTATCAGACTATAGCTCAAATGGTAGCACGCCCAACTGCTGCTAGAGCTGTAGGAAATGCGATCGGTAAAAATGCGATCGGCTATCTAATTCCGTGTCACCGAGTCATTCGAGAATCTGGAGAACTCGGTGGCTATGGCTGGGGAGTAGAGCGTAAAACAGTCATGTTAGGTTGGGAAGCTAGTCATACAATTTGCGATTGATTATCCTTTTGGTTTGTTTGCGCGGCAATTATGAACCGCCCGGTAGGGAAAGCCTAAATAGGCTTCTTGACCCGATTATGCAGCCCTACTTGAGACTCCGATTGTAGAAATCAGCAACTTTGTCAACGTACATCTTTGGGTTCGTATTGTAGCTTTCTGGATGTTTCTTGGCATTGGTTTCCCAATATTCGGCCCCAGGATATGCTTCTCTGAGTTGACGGGAGTTTTCTATAGGAGTATAAGGATCGATCGCACTGTGAATAATCAAAACTGGTCTAGGGGAAATACGACCTATCTCCTGCACTGGCTTAGAAGAAGTTAGATCATATCCAGTCAACAAATGTCCAAACATCATGGTAGAAAGAAGAAATATCCCAGGTAATCCTGAAGCTGACTGCCAATGCTTCTGAATAATTGGATAAACCTCTGCGTAACCACTGTCAGTGACCACTGCTCCGATGTCAGAGTCATCTGCTGCTGCTCCAAGTACAGTAGCAGAACCCATTGAAAAACCTAAAACCCCAATCTTTTTTGGCTTAAAGCCCCTGATTTTAAGCCAATCCACTGCTGCAATAACATCTCGCCTTTCTGTAATTCCAAAGGTGAAACGAGAATCAGCACTTTGCCCATGTCCTCGCAGATCGATCATAAGTATCGAAAAGCCTTTTTGATTCATAGCTGAACCAAACTCGGCAAACTTTCCAGCAAGCTCACAAGTCCGACTGGAATTCAATCCATGCACTAAAATTAATACCTTATCTGTCGCTTTTTCTGGAATAAACCAACCAGCAATCTCCACGCCATCAGGTGCACGAAATCTTACATTTTCAGGAGGAACAGCAAAAACAGATGCTTTAAGAGGATCAAAGCATCTGTTTGGCTTTGAAAGAGTATGTCCTGCATAAGCGGAGATGCCGAAATAGCCAACCACTAGAAATGCTGAGATACCAGAAGCTAACTTGATAAAAAGATGCTTTTTGGCTTTCATCTATTTTGTTACCTAGTTCTTGAAGATTATTTTCAGCGAATGTTCGATATAATTTCCTGGCTGCATCGGTACCGCGTTAGCAGGTTGAGTGAAATATTCCCCCGACATTCTTACCTTGTTGCATTAAATTGTTGAAAATGTCTACAGCCAATTTGGTAGACCCAATATAATACTCAATACCTCTTTGATGCAGCAGTTCTTCAGTTTCGGGACAGGTATGTAGCATGAGTTCCATACCACGTGTCAAAACCATAAATTCTATACCTTGCTCTAAAATTTCTTTGATATCAGCAGGTTGAATACCTGGTTGGTGACGAGTACCTGTGAGTCTCCAATCCCATTCCTTAGAACCTCCAGGCCATACTTTACAATCTTTGAATTGACAAGTTTGGCCGTCAGTGGTTACTTTAATACGTCCCCAAGAGATATGAGTAATCAGGCTTTGATGACAATTGCTCATAATATTGTGTATTTATAAAAAAGATAAACAAAAGACATTTAACTAATGTAGATAGGAGCACCCAACCGCTAAATTGAGATGCCCCATTAACTTTAGTTTAACTGAAAGTATCCCTATTCAGTAAATCAAGGCTCGTTTACAAACATCAAGTCCTTGAGTTAAGCATTCCTCTCGCCACTTTCGAGATATGGGTGCAAACATTTATACCAACAGATGTTTTGTCCATTCATAGTTCTGGTGTGACTTACGCTCAGAAACCCGGTTTCTACCCTATGTCGATAGACCGAAAATAAATTTCATGGTCAAGGTCAATCTACACTAAAAATAGTGTGTTTCGTTAGCTTTCTAATCATATTGTTTCCGGTTGCATCAGTATTGTTCAAATATCCCAACAGTCAGTTTTCAGGAAATCCTAATTTTACTCAACATTCAACAATCATCTCATTCGTGCAACCGGAATCACTATCACCAAGATAGGTTATTCGATGAAAATCCCAGCAACTTTGTCTCCATTCATAGTCATGTGTGCCACAAATTCATCTCCACCATCTTCAAAACTCAGCTTCCACAAATAAATCGGAAAATTACCTTGTTTTATTTCACCAAAATAATTAATTGAGTATCCCTTTTGCAGGCGGGAAGCAAGCTGCTCGCTAACATCGTCAAACATTTTTTGTGTAATGTTCGCTTTGTAGCCTGCATCACCGACTGTAGTAAAAAGCTCGTAATTTTTCGATGCTGTCGCATCCAAGATAACCTGCAAACAATCGATGACGTTTGGAGATGGGTCGGTCGGGTTCATGCTCATGTCCTTCTTTTAGGGTTCTATCAAAATGTCTAACAAATGGCGCTGTGAATAGCTTCTACGGCTGTCTAATATCAAATCCGGTAGCATCGCCATTATTTATCGGTAGGGGGTGCGAGGGCAGAAATTTGACAATCCACAGATTAGATTATTTACACTCACCCACCGCCCCAAGGATTGAATAATATCTCTGCAACTTTACCATTTATAGCAGTTTTCAATCGAATTAAATAAATACAGCTTTAGACACGGCACTGCCGTGTCCTACCCGATATCTGTACTTCACTATACTGAAAACCGCTATATTGCCTCAGCAACAATAGTGCGGTGTCGGACTGTATTACAAGTGATTGTCGGCTGGGCAAAACCGGAATCTACCAAAGCTTGCTCAATATCCAACCCAAAATACTGATCCAAATAAGGCTCCGTACTCTTGAGCAAAGTCAAAATATAAGGAGGCATTTTGGCATACACTTCCGACTGAGGATTCATATCCATAATTGTCAAATGTCCGCCAACACGTAGCAAACGCCTCGCTTCCCGAAAAATTTCTCTCGTAGCTTTCTGTGGCAATTCGTGACAAACTAAACACATAGAAACTAAATCAAAAGCAGCCGCAGGCAAACCAGTAGATTCAGCAGCGGCGTGCACCCAAGTCGGAGATTTTTGATTTAAAGATTCAGATTCTCGCTGTTGGGAACGGTATTTAGCCACTGCTAAAAAATAAGGAGACAACTCCACCCCTGTCATCTTCGCTTCCGGGTAAACCTCCCCAAGGGCAAAGGTACTCATTCCCACACTACATCCTAAATCAACAATATCTCGCGGCGAAGAAGCAATCTGAAATTTGATGACTTCGTGATAGCTGGCGCGGAGTTTTGCATCGCCTTCTGCACCTGCTTCCGGCCAAATAGTGGCGTGAACTGTACGGGCGGCAACTTCAACTTCTGTAGCAGCTTCCCAACTCATATTACCTTTTTCATAAGCGTGGAATGATGTTAGATAATATTTCGGGTAAACAAGATCGGGATTTTGAACGCTGAGCAATTCTGCATCCCAATTCCGGGACAAAAGTGCTTGGGATTCTTGTCGCCAATGCACTCCGATTTTTTCTCCTCTTTTTATCATCATTTCCCGTGCTTGGTGCTTGGCTAGATTAGCCAAAGGCTTGATGGAAAGGACGCCATTTACTAAGCGCGAGGCTAATCCCGGAGTTTTGTTAACTGCAACCGTCATGTTTTATGTTTTTCTATTTTGCGCCACTTATTTTAACACGCTTAGGCGATTTTGAGTCGGTTAATATAATGAAAGTTAACTTTATGCTGGCGAGTGAAATGCAAATGTTTGGTGAAAAAGACTTTTTTTAATGAACCGCAGAGGGCGCTGAGAACGCAGAGTTAGAGAAGAGAGGAAAGATCAGAGTAGGGCAAAAGTGGATCGGGTGGTATAATATTTATTTGTGCTTACCTACTTCCTTCTGGGGAATTCATCTGGAATCTGGAATCGGATTTGCCGAAGTTGGAGTATTTGGAAGAACACTTTAAATCGGGCTATTCAGGAGTTTTTGATGAGCAAATCTATTGTGGAATTGGTTGACAATTTGCCGTCTGGTGGCGTCACTGTGATGATGCTCAAATCCCTCGATTTTGTGGTTCCGGGGGAGTGGAATAATCTAACGGGTTTTGAGAATACTATTCAAGCGGTGACTGGGGAAACCAAGCGCAAATTAGTTGAAAAAATTCGCGATCGCGCGATCGAGCTTTACGCTAACCCCAATGAGCCATATCAAGGCGTAGTCAGGCTTTACCAGTTAGCAGACAGCGCCGACAGTGCGTTAGGTGCAACGGCTATGGCCAGTAAAATTGGCGAAAACATCGGCTTTCTTTCCTTTTTCAACCGCCTCACTCCCAAAGCTGACACAACTCAAACGATCGACTTGTGTGTCAAAGTGGCGATCGAGCTAATAGCCTACTGCAAACTTAACAATATTTCCCTTGACAATGTGGGAAGCTTTGGTAATTATTTATCTCATTACAAAGGCGAATCTCTAATGCGGATGGCTGCTTTAGTGTGTGCTGACGGTTTAATTCCCCTTGGCCCGGACTTCATTAGAGTAGCACAAAATACCATAGGCGGATTGAATCCTTCAACCTTGCAGCAAAACTCAACATTCCAAAATATCAGCAACCTAATTCCCGGCGCAAATAATTCACAAAAGTTCGGGTTTGTGACATCAACTTTCGCCTCAGCGCAAGGTTGGATGAACAATTTAGTACAGTCTCGCGGCTTAACTCCCGCCATAGTTTTGGGCCATCTCAAGCAATACGTTGATGTTACTGATGACAAATTGGATTATGTGGCGGCGTTTTTAGACATGACTACCAATTATTACGAACATACGGGAATTCAGACGGTTGCTCGCCGAGTGATCGATCGAGCTTATGGCGAAATAGCCTCTGGCAGATCCTAGAAAAGTCGTTCCCAGGTGAGGGAACAGATAGAGGCAGAGCCAAAGCATCTGCGTTCCCAGGCTCTGCCTGGGATCGAGGGAATAAACCTCGCAATGTGAGTTAAAATAAGCTGATTATGTTTAGCAAACCTCTTTTAATCGCATTGTGAAAAACAAATCGCTTCCTTCATCCGTAACAGTCAAGCTAGGCAAATTTGTCTGGACATCAATGTGGCAATTAATGATGTCAAAACTAGCGCCGCCCGATCGCACCGGAGCATACATTCGCCCCAGCAGCAGTTTCCGCAATTTTGTCAGCACAGAAGCAGACAACCCTTACCAGCCCGCCACAGCACGATATCGCCTCTTCGTGGGTACGGGATGCCCTTGGGCGCACCGCACTTTGGTGACGAGGGCGCTCAAAGGGCTGGAAGATGCGATATCTGTGTCGATTGTCTATCCCTCTGAAGGGGGAATGTGGGTGATGGAGTCGGAGACTTTTGGCTGCAACACGATGCCCGAACTTTACCAGTTGGCTTTACCGGGCTATCAGGGGCGGTGTACGGTGCCAGTGCTGTGGGATGAGTCGAAAAAGACGATCGTCAATAACGAGAGTTCGGAAATTATTGTGATGCTAAACTCGGAGTTTAACGAGTTTGCTAGCAATCCTCACATGGATCTTTATCCTCTGGATTTGCGATCGCAAATTGACGAGTGGAATGAGAAGATTTACCAATCGGTGAATAACGGCGTTTATCGCTGCGGTTTCGCGCAATCTCAAGCTGCTTATGACTCGGCTTGCAGTGAATTGTTTGCTGTTTTAGACGAGATCGATCGATCGCTCTTGAGGAGTCGTTATCTTTGTGGCGATCGGGTGACATTAGCAGACGTGCGGCTTTTTACTACTCTATTCCGTTTTGATGCCGTTTACTACAGCTTGTTCAAATGCAATGTGCGCCGCATTCAAGATTACGAGCATTTGGGAGCTTATCTGCGCGATTTGTACCAGTTACCGGGAGTTGCTGGCACTTGCGATTTGGAGGCTGTCAAACGCGATTATTACGGCAATTTGTTCCCGCTGAATCCCGGCTGCATTATCCCCGCTGGGCCCGATCCGGCGAGTTTGCTCAAAGCTCACGATCGAGAAAAAGTCGCAAAGAAAGCCAGTTTTTGAACGAGTTGGCGCGGACTCGCTCTTATTCTTGAATTTCACTTTTTGTCTGGTTTACTTCTTCGTCTTCAACTTCAAAATTAATTCGTTCGTAAATCTCTCTCAGCGACATTTGAAATTCTACGGATTCTAGGGTCAATACCGATTCGTCTGAATCATATTCTGTTAATACCCATTTGCCATTAGAATTTTTAGCAAATTGTTCAATGTGATAGCTGTATTGGTCAATTAAAATGTATTCTCGAAATTCCGGGATTGATCGATAGACGAGAAATTTACCACCTCGATCGTAGTCTTTGGTTGAATTGGATAAAATCTCAACGATTAGCAGAGGATTTGTGACAATTGTTTTGTTACTTCCTTGATAGACTGGTTCTCCTTGAATGACGATGATATCGGGATAGACGTAGCGGCGAGTTTGGGGTATCCACAGGCGCACATCATTGATAAATGTCTCGTAATCTTGACCATTCACAGTCAAGGGGAATTTGCGAGAAAAATTCAGTGCAAGTTTGTTGTGGTTGGTTGTTCCGCCTGTCATTGGTACGATTTCCCCATCATGGTATTCACTTTTGTCGATCGCACTTTCTTCTAATGCGAGATATTCCTCTGGCGTGTAGTAGCGTTTTTCTGTTTGTGGTTGCTTTTCGGTTGCTGGTTTTTCTTGGGTTTGCATTGTCCTTCCCTTCTGTTCTCAAGTGATTTTATGATAACAGCGATCGCATGGGACTCAGAGACAGGCTTTCTTACCACAATCGGGCGTGAAGATGCCAACATTCTCGCAGAAACCCGGTTTCTTGGATTAGGCCCGCAGGACCCTCAGAAACCGGGTTTATTAACAAAATCCGGCGTGAGGATGCCACAATTATCGAAGAAATCCGGTTTCTTGGACAACGATGATTCGGCTACTTCCTAGCTTCCAGACAAAATCTCTTCGAGTGCTAATCTCAGCGTCGGATATTGATATTGAAAACCGCTAGCTAAAGTTTGTTTTGGCAACACTTTCTGCCCTTCCAAAACAAGTTTTGCCCCGTCTCCCAAAAGCATTTCTAAAGCAAAACCTGGCACCGGCAACCAAGAAGGTCGCTTTAAAACTTCTCCTAAAGTTTGACACAATTCATTCATCCGCACCGGATTTGGTGCTGTCGCATTCAAAACGCCTTCAACTTGCGAATTTTGCAAAGCGTACAAAATTAAATCAACCACATCCTCGCGATGAATCCAAGAAAACCACTGTTTTCCTGTCCCAATCGGGCCGCCTGCAAATAGTTTAAAAGGTGGCAGCATTTTTGCCAAGGCGCCTCCCATTCCCAAAACTATCCCCAGCCGCAAAATTGCTAGCCGCGTTCCCGCATTTTTTGCAGGTTGGGCTGCTGCTTCCCAGTCTTTGCAAACTGCTGCTAAAAAATCGTTTCCCGCGAGGCTCGTTTCGTCAAACTCAGCGGTTTCGCTGGTTCCGTAATAGCCGATCGCCGATGCGCTAACAAACACCGATGGTCTAGGATTAGCATTGACGATCGCCTCGACCAATTTTGCCGTCGTCAGTTTGCGACTGTCCAGAATTTCCTGCTGGCGCGCCTCCGTCCACCTTTCCTCCGCAATCGGAACCCCTGCTAAATTGACAACACCATCGCAGCCAGCGATCGACTTTTGCCAATCACCAGACTCCGCAGGAGTGTAGGCGACAACTTCTAAATTCTGATAAGCTGAAGCCGGAAAAACTCGGCTAGCCTTCGCCGCATCCCTGCTCAAAACCACCACTTGATGTCCCGCAGCTTGCAGCTTCTCCACCAGCCGGCTACCTACAAATCCCGTTGCTCCCGCGATCGCTACTTTCATCTTTTACCAATAATGCACAGTTCTAGCAGTTTAGACGATCGTCCAAACTTGTCTTTGATTATACAAAACTAGAGAGCAGGCCCGATCGCCTCCCCACAAGCCAAGTGTATTTTCATTAAACTGATAAAGGACGCGAGGAACACAAACCATGCCTGCAAAAAAATCAAAGCTTCTAATTGCTGCCTCCATCGCCGCAGCAGGTAGCGCTGCGGTCTACTTTTACTTCCAGGGTTTGAGCCAACAAGTATCCAACCCTCAAGACAGCGCCAAAGTTGTACCCGACGAAGCAATGATGGCCGCGTTTATCTCCCCCAATCCCCAAGCGCTGTCACAATTGCAGCGATTTGGCACGCCAGGGGCTCAAAAGTTGGTCGGTCAGGGTTTGAAGACCTTTCAAGAACAAAGCTTGGCAGGCACTCAAATCGACTTTGACAGGGACTTAAAACCTTGGTTAGGGGGGGTCATGGTCGCTTTGCTGCCCCCTGATGCTGTGACGAATACAGAGCCTCCAAAACTGCTGGTAGTAGTGAGCGTCAAAAATAAAATTAGCGCTTGGAATTTTGCTAATAAATTAAAATCTCAGCCCGGTGCAACTACTCAAGAAACCGAGTATAAAGGAGTTAAAATTTTTGAAATTGCAGAGCCAACTGGCAAGCGCTACAGTTTGGCTTTGCTGAACGACCAATTAGTGATGGCTCCTTTGAAAAAGCCTGTGGAATTGGCGATCGATACTTTTAAAGGAGAACCCTCCCTGGCTACGCAGCAGAGTACAACTAAGTTTTTTTCTGAGAGTGCTGGTGTCAAGAATCCGATCGCAACTGTTTATATTGCTGACTATCCGGCGGCAATTGAGCAATTGAAAGCTAATTTTTCCGCCGATATCCAGTTGCCTTGGACAGTGTTTTCGCAGTTCAAACAAGTGAAGTCTTTGGTTGCGGGAATTGGGGCGGATAGTGAGGGATTGAGGGTAAAAACTATTGCTCAGTTAGACCCTAAATTCGTGCAGCAAAATCCACAATTTGCATCGAAATTGTTGCCCAGATTTCCCGTCGAAACCATTGCGTTAGTCGGTGGCAAGGGAATCGATCAAATTTGGTCGCAAGCAACCGCTGAGGCACAAGATAGCCCGGAAGTTGACAGGGGAGTTCAGCAGGTGAGGAATAGTTTTAAGCGGTTGGATTTGGATGCGGATCGAGAGGTTTTTGGTTGGATGAATGGGGAATTTGCGATTGGGGCGATCGGTTCTAATCAAGGCATTTTATCTCAGTTGGGCATGGGGGCGGCGATGATTTTTGAAACTAGCGATCGCCCTGCAGCCGAAGCAACCCTGAAAAAACTCGATGCGATCGCCAAAAGCAATCCTACAGTCAGTGTCGCCCCCAGACAAGTTCAAGGCAAAGAGGTTACGGAGTGGCAAATACCCCAGCAAGGCACTTTATTCGGGCACGGTTGGCTGAATGAAAATTCTGTGTTTGTAGCTTTCGGCGGGCCTTTAGTTGATGTGATTACTTCGACGCCACCCCAGCCGTTAAGCAGCAGTCCAAGTTTTCAGGCGATCGCTACTTCTTTACCGCGGGCAAACCAAGGTTACTTTTACATAGATATGGAAAAAACCATGTCTTGGGCTAACCAATATTTGCTTGCAGTACAGCCAAATTTAGTTTCACCGCCTGCTGCTGAATTGCTCAATTCTCTCCGAGGAGTTAGCGTAGCCACAGCTTCTACACAACCGACAACTGCTGAGTTGGAGATGCTTTTTGCCTTCAAATCTAACCGGTAATTTTTCCTTCTATCCTTCTATTCCTTAATATCCTTTCCGGTTGCATCGGAATAATCAAATCGAGTCAACAGTTAACACTCAACCATTCGGTTTTTCGACCGGCCCGTCAACAGTCAACAGTCAACTATTCCGGAGGAGTGCAACCGGAATTGATATAAATCCCGTACACGACTTCGTGGCCGGAGTTTTTTCTGACAAAAAAAAGATGCTGCCCTCAATGGAGGGCAGCTACTCAAATAAAGCATCTTAAAGTCTCTCAAAACTTCAGAATTAACCTTCAGACATTCCCGATTTATTGGGCAATTGCAAATCATCAGGATCTACATAGTGACAAACTGCTTTGTCCATGCAAATTAATGCCCAGCCAGATTTATCTATGCTCATCAACTTGTAAGAAGCGGGCTGAATAAAGAAACCTTTGTGGTTCCGGGTTGCTGGTTTGATGTTAACGTGGCTGTCAGTGCTCATGTTTTTACAACTCCTAGTATTATCCTAATAAAATCTGAAAACCGCTGAGCGGATTTGGCAATCGTCTAAGTTTTCAAATACTAGCACTGACTTCCTGAGTTTTCCATAAAGTTATTTATTGATTTATTACGATGTCGTAATAAACCGCACAGCCGATTTCTTCGATCCCCGCCCAAAAATCGACTTGTTTGCGTGGTTACGGCTCCAGAAGCCACTGTTTAACGCGGGCGAGACTCTTCCAGTCGGGTTTTCTCTTTAATCCTTCTTCAAAATTTTTTTTAACTTCGTCGAGCAACTCTTCCGAAGCCATCACTAATTGCTGAGCCACTTCGACGTGGGGGCGCACTCCTTTTTCTTTGAGATCGAGGATCGCTACTGCTAGGTTGATGCGAGCTTGGGGGTCATGAGGGTTCAATTTAACGGCTGTTTTCGCTGCCTTTTGAGCCGGTGCAGGTTTATTTTCCAACAGATAGAGCCACGCGAGGCTAGCCCAGGCATTGCCATTTTTGGGAGCTTTTTCGCACACTTCTTTAAATACGGGGATCAGATTAGCCGGGGCTTCGCCAGCTTGGTAGCGATCGAAACCGTCTTTAAACAATTCTTCAGGGGTCATTCGATTTTAGATTTTAGATTTGGGATGTTGCATGGAAAAGGGCATGGGGCAGTTAACAACTTTCTGCCCCATGCCCTCTTTTCCGATTTATGTAGAAAAAGAACTGCCACAACCGCAAGTTTGAGTTGCGTTGGGGTTAGTAAACTGAAAGCCGCCCCCGATCATAGCATCGCTGAAGTCGAGAACCAAACCGTAGAGATAAAGAATGCTTTTGCGATCGCAAACTACCTGAAAACCGTCGTAGTCGAACACTTCATCGTCGGATTTCACAGTGCTTGGATCTGCGAAATCCATCACGTAGGACATTCCAGAGCATCCGCCCTGCCGCACCCCTACCCGCAAGCAGAGGTCTTTACCTTGTTTTTCTCTCAGGGCTAAAACTTGACGGACAGCAGAGTCCGTCATTTGAATGCCGCGCTTTTCAGAAATGGCTTGAGTCATAATTTGCCGAACTCCTGAGACTGTCTAATGCAAAGAGTTTAATCTTATTGCTCCATTGTACAGGCATTCGCCAGAAGGCATTCGGTTAGATGCTGAAGGCAGAATTTTTAGCTTCTAATTTTTAATTAGCGTGGGGCATCGTTCCCCAGCTTGATGTCCTCTCCCCCTATAGGGTTTATGATTGAGAAGCAGCGGTTGACCGGCTACCGGCACCGCAACAATGCTTCACCCAACGGGCTTACTCTATGGCAGCGCTGAATCGCTCTACTCTTCGTCGGCTACAAAACTTACCTCAAATTCCCAGCGTGTGGGAGGGCGATCGCCGACCCTTATCTAATGCTGACTCGCACATGATGCTAGATGACGATGACGTTCTAGAAGCAGGTGGCGAGTGCATTCTCTGGGTCGATGGCTCCGAAGGAGTCGTGAGGGCTATGGACATGGTAGGCCCAGATGCCGGCCCAGAGGCGATCGTCCGAGCCCTGCTACGGGCAATGGAACATCCCCAAAGTCCGGCTCCCGCAGTCCGCCCCCAAAAAATAGTAGTCAAAAACCGAGAAATTCAATTTTATCTGCGGGGCGTACTTCAAGATTTAGGCATTTCCATTGACTACGTGCCGGAATTGCCCTTAATTGACGAAATATTTCGAGGCATGGAAGAGGTCGCCATCAACAGACCTCCTGAGTTGCCCCCTCAGTATGCTGAAGTTTTAATGGAAAAAGCTGCTCAAATTTGGCAAGATTCTCCGTGGCGGACTTTGAGCGAACACCAAATTATATCTATTGAAATCAATCAGTGGGATGTCGCCAGCCTCTACGTGTCCGTATTGGGGCAAGGCAGAATGGATTACGGAGTTTTACTGTACCGTTCTCTAGAATCCTTGAAACGGTTTCGAGAACGAGTCGTAAATAATGATGAATCTTTTGAAGATTTAGAACAGGCTTTTTTAGGGCAAGACTGTTTGTTTGTTACCTTTGAAAGTGCCGCAGATATTGATGAGGACGACGAGGACGACGAAATTGATTTAGCCGATTTGCCTCCATCGGAAATTGAACCAAATTTCGGCAACCTACATCCTTTAGAAGGATTGCGATCGATTCTTTACGAAGAAGAAGCCCTCACGATGTTAGTTGCTCTCGAAGCATTTCATCGCTTTTTCCGCAACGGCCGCCGGAAATTGGGTTCAGACACTTTTCCCACTCTTAGCAGCCGCTATCGCATCCCAGTGGCGCAGCCTGACGGAGAAATTCAACAGGTATCCGTTAAAGTTTCCACGATGCCGGATGTTTCAGACGAATTATTACAGATGCTCGGTGATGACGATGATGACGATGATGACGATGATGAGGAATTTGACAAGCCACTGCTGCGGGACGATTTGGTGCCGCAAAATTCATTTTTGAGTCTCGGCGCCGTACCTTGGGAAACGGTAGATTTCCTGCGCCAAAGTGTCCAGTTTCACCAAGGTGCAGAAGTTGATATTAATACCGCCGGAGATGGTTTGCCGGTGGTGATGATTCAAACTTCTCATCCAAAGGCAAAAACTATGATTCAGGATTTGAAAGAAGCTGGAGGTGTGAAGGGAATTGGTTTTAATCCGGGCGAAAATCCTTTTCAGGATGAGCAATTCGACTTGGGTATTTTGCAAACTAAAAATGGAGAGTTGTATTTGTTTGGGGAGTTCAATGAAGACGATCCGGTGCATCAGGAAGCTCGCAAGAAGTGGGACCGTCGCTGTAAATTAACCAACGGTTGGTGCGGTTTGATTATTGCTAAAGGGTTGATGGGTGCTTCTCGCGGTCAGCCTCAGTTTAAGGATATGATCGCTTTGCTTGAGGTGCGCTGGGTGTCTGCTAAAGAGTTGGGAATTGGGCCACTTCAGTTAATGCCGATGTTTTGAAGGAAGAAGGAATAAGGAAGAAGGAAGAAGGAAGAAAGAATAAGGAATAAGGAAGAAGGAAGAAAGAATATGTAAAAGTAATTTGTAAGGTGCGCCCCAGCGCACCCTAGGTTTTAAATTATAAAGGAAAATGATTATGTCAAATTCTACTCAAAAGCGAGAAGTGTTAGTCGCCCTTGATGCTGAATTCGCGGAGAAAATAGACCAGCTTACTGATGATTGGACGGAGGCTATCGAACAAGCTCTCCGTCTCTGGTACGCTAAGCAAATAGAAGATAAGTTGCGGAAGTTTTATCAAAACCGCAGCCAAGAAGATATTGAGTTTGAGGAAGAATGGGCAACATTTGCTCAGGAACAAATGGAAGAAATTTTAATAGAGGAAGGTCTTTGATACAATGACAGAAGCTTATCCGCGACAAGGCGAAGTTTATCTTGTTAGAGCTTTGCGAACGATCGGAGATACCAAAAAGCGTCCTGTTGCTGTCGTTTCCATAGATAGCCGGAATGAATTGAGCCGTACTGTACTGATTGTCCCTTTTACTAGCGATTTGAGAGGGGGCGAAACTCCGACTCGGGTTTTGATTCCGGCACGGTGAAGGAGGGTTATAATCTGACTCGCTGGCTGTCTGCGAGCAAATTATTACTGTCCAAAAGACTTATCTGGAACAAGGCCCTTACGGTCAACTTAGTGCCGATGTCCTAGCAAGAGTTCAGAGGGCTATACAAATGTCGATCGGCATTTACGAACTTTAATAATATTTCTAATATTCTAAATTTTGTTACAATTTGTAAAAATACTGTAAAGGATAGGTAAAATGCGGGTTGCGATCGCAGGTGCGGGACTGGCTGGAATGACCACAGCAGTCGATTTAGTGGAGGCCGGCCACGAAGTAGAAATTTTTGAATCCCGCCCCTTTGTTGGCGGCAAAGTCGGCAGTTGGGTAGATCCCGACGGCAATCACGTGGAAATGGGTTTGCACGTCTTCTTCGGCTGCTATTATAACTTATTTGCTCTGATGAAAAAAGTGGGAGCATTTGACGATTTGCTCCTCAAAGAACACGTCCACACTTTTATCAATCGAGGCGGCGAAACCGGTTCTTTAGATTTTCGCTTTCCGGTGGGTGCTCCTTTGCACGGATTGAAGGCATTTTTTACTACATCCCAGCTATCCGTACAAGACAAAATTCAAAATGCGATCGCCCTGGGAACTAGCCCGATCGTCCGAGGTTTGATAGACTTTGACGGGGCAATGAAAACTATCCGCGATTTGGATAAAGTTAGCTTCGCTGACTGGTTCCGCAGTCAAGGGGGCAACCAAAACTCGCTCAAAAGAATGTGGAATCCGATCGCCTACGCACTGGGTTTTATCGACACTGAAAATATTTCAGCCCGGTGTATGTTGACAATCTTTCAATTCTTTGCTTCCAAAACCGAAGCCTCTGTCATGCGGATGCTGGCTGGTTCTCCCAACGAATATTTGCACAAACCCATTGTGGAATATTTGGAAAGCAAAAGAGCAAAAATTTACACGCGGCGCAGAGTCCGAGAAATTCAGTTTGAAGAAGGCAAAGAAACCCGCGTCACAGGCTTGGTAGTAGCTAACGGCGAAACAGAAGAAAATATTACCGCAGACGCTTATGTTTTTGCATTAGATGTGCCTGGAATTCAGAAAATATTGCCCCCAGCTTGGCGCAAATGGTCAGAATTTGACAACATTTATAAATTAGATGCTGTGCCAGTTGCTACAGTACAATTGCGGTTCGACGGTTGGGTAACGGAACTAGAAGACGAAGCCAAGCGCAAGCAGTTGAGCCACGCTGTAGGAATCGATAATTTGCTATATTCAGCAGATGCAGATTTTTCCTGTTTTGCTGATTTGGCGCTGACAAGTCCCAAGGATTATTATAAGGAAGGACAAGGTTCTCTGTTGCAGTTGGTGTTGACTCCGGGAGATCCGTTTATTAAACAAAGCAATGAGGCGATCGCCCAACACGTACTTAAGCAAGTTCAGGATTTATTCCCGTCAGCGCGGGAATTAAACATGACTTGGTACAGTGTAGTGAAGCTCGCTCAATCTTTGTATCGCGAAGCACCGGGAATGGATGTTTTCCGCCCAGCTCAAAAAACTCCGATCGCCAATTTCTTTCTAGCAGGAAGTTACACTCAGCAAGACTACATTGATAGTATGGAAGGAGCGACACTTTCAGGCCATCAAGCGGCTAAGGCAATTCTCGAAGCTTACAGTCATTAGTCATTAGTCGTCTCGATCCCCCCTAACCCCCCTTAATAAGGGGGGGACAAGAGTGTTCTCAAAGTCTCTCTTAATAAGTGGGGGAGGAACAGTGTTCTCAAAGTCCCCCTTCTTAAGGGGGATTTAGGGGGATCTAGATTCGACAATAAACGAGAAAATCCACAATCTAAAATCTAAAATCTAAAATCTAAAATCCCATGACTGATTGGTTAGAACACAGTGTCCAAGTAGAAGTGGCAATTCCCATCGAATTAGCGTGGCAACTCTGGTCAGATTTAGAGCAAATGCCACGCTGGATGAAGTGGATAGAATCTGTTCATGTTCTCGAAGAAGATCCAGAATTGTCTCGCTGGAAACTCGCAACTGGCGGGTTAGAATTTAGCTGGCTTTCTCGGATTCTCAAATTAGTGCCGAATCAGATAATTCAGTGGGAATCGGTAGACGGTTTGCCAAATAGAGGTGCCGTAAGATTTTACGATCGCAAAGACAGCAGTATCGTCAAGCTGACAGTGGCTTACGGAATTCCCGGCTGGCTGGGAAAATTGATGGATAACCTATTTCTGGGCCGCGTGGTTGAATCGACTATTCAGGCTGACTTGGAAAGGTTTAAAGAGTATGCTCTGAAAGTAAAAGCCACATCTTAAATTCTGAGGACTAAAGTCCTGTGGTTTTTAATTGTAACGCGAGAGTCGATCGCCCTTTGGCGTCAGTATCATAGAGATGTGCTGCTGATTCCTTCTCGGTTTAGTTATGAGTTATTGCCTAAACCCCGCCTGTCAAAACCCGCAAAATGCCGATCGTACCCAATTCTGCCTGAATTGCGGCTCCAAACTGTTGCTCAGAGAGCGTTACCGCGCCATCAAACCCCTGGGGCGCGGCGGTTTTGGTCGCACTTTTTTAGCAATAGACCAAGACAAACCCTCAAAACCCCGCTGTGCAATTAAACAGTTTTTCCCGCTATCTCAAGGTACCAGCAGCAGCGAAAAAGCAGCAGAATTATTCAACCGAGAAGCGGTGCGGCTAGACGAATTGGGGAAACACCCGCAAATTCCCGAACTGCTGGCGCACTTTCAGCAGGAACGCTATCAGTATTTGGTACAGGAATTTATAGAAGGTCAAAATTTACAGGAAGAGTTGGCGCGGACTGGGCCTTTCAGCCAAAGTCAGATTCTCAGTCTGCTGAAGGATTTATTGCCAGTATTGCAGTTCGTGCACGATCGCAGTGTAATTCACCGAGATATTAAACCGCCCAATATTATCCGCCGCATTTCTCAAACTCCCATAATTTATACTTACCCAACATTAACCGGGGAATTAGTTTTAGTTGATTTTGGCGCTGCAAAAGTTGTGGAGGGTTTGAGAGAAACAGGTACAGTCATCGGTTCTCCCGAATTCGTCGCGCCGGAACAAATTAGAGGTCAAGCGGTTTATGCCAGTGATTTGTATAGTTTGGGAGTAACTTGCATTTATTTGCTGACTCAAATATCTCCTTTTGATTTGTTCGATATCAATCAAGATGCTTGGGTTTGGCGAGACTTTTTGAAGGTTCCAATTGATCCGAAATTAAGTCGCATTCTCGACAAAATGATCGAATCGAGTCTCAGTCGGCGCTACAAATCTGTAGCTGAGGTATTGAAAGATTTGCAGCCGCAGCAGTCGGCGGGGGCGGGCACGGGGGCATCGCCCCTACCAGCGCCTAAAATTTCCGTGCCGCAGAGGACGCCGGTGGTGCAGAATGCAGTGCCGCCAACGGTTGCAGGCACCATTTTACCTGTGCCGCCGATGCAGCGGGTTGTACCGGCACGCGCGCCTACTTGGAGGTGTGTTCATACTCTGGTAGGGCATTCTAATGCTGTTACGTCGGTAGCTTTCAGTCCTGATGGCGCGACTTTAGCTAGCGGCAGTGAGGACAAGACGATTGAGATGTGGAAGTTGGATGCGGGTAAGCGGTGGTACACTCTTACGGGTCATTCTGACTGGGTGACCTGTGTGGCGTTTAGTCCTGATGGCGCGAGTTTGGCTAGTGGTGGCAGGGACAAAATGATTCATATTTGGGATTTGAATAAGGGTAAGTGGTGGTACGCTTTGGCTGGTCATTCTGACAGGGTTTCTGCTGTCGCGTTTAGTCGGGATGGTCAGGTTTTGGCTAGCGGCAGTCGGGACAAAACTGTGCAGTTGTGGAATTTGAATAAGGGAAGGCGGATGTCGGCTTTGACTGGTCACGCTGGCGGGGTGGAGGCGGTGGCTTTTAGTTCTGGCGGGGAGTTTTTGGCTAGCGGCAGCCGGGACAAGACTGTGCAGTTGTGGGATTGGCAAAAGGGTCGATCGATTTGTACTTTGGCGGAGCACGGGGATTGGGTGCGGGCGATCGTTTTTGCTGCGAACTCCCCCAACTCCCTTGTCGGTCAGACCCCCCCCAGCCCCTCCTTGGTAAGGGGGGGAGTAGGAGAAGGATTGATTTTGGCGACGGGGAGTCGGGACGGTACCGCGAAGCTGTGGCGGGTGGATGCACAGGGGCGAGGGACGCTGTTGCGGAGTATGAGGGACAATTCTGGGGATGTTTTGTGTCTGGCGTTGAGTCCCGATGGTCGGGTTTTGGCGACGGGCAGCCGGGATGGCACGATTTATTTGTGGGATGCGGATACGGGGGGTTTGCTGGAAATTCTGACGGGCCACGGGGGGGAGGTTTTGTCGGTGGCGTTTAGTGCTGATGGGGGGAGTTTGGCTAGCGGTGCGGGCGATCGAACTGTGAGGATTTGGCGGGGGATTGGGCATTAGGGGCGATGTCAAGAGTGTCCGTCTAAAAAATCTTATATTTATGCTTGACAGGCGATCGAATGTTCTGCTACATTAGGAATTCGTGAGGACGCATAGCTCAGTTGGTTAGAGCACTACGTTGACATCGTAGGGGTCACTGGTTCGAGTCCAGTTGTGTCCATCCCAAAACCCGCTTTCTAAGCGGGTTTTGAGTTTTCTATAACCTAATGGGCTGCTATAGTATTCTCAATCAGGGGTGACAATAAGTGACAATCCCAGACATTAAATGCGATAAATCTGCGATATGTCCAAAGGTTCTGTAAATGTAGAAGTTTTCAAGGATCGGCTACGGTTAGCGTGATCGTGGGAAGGTAAACGCTTTTGGCTCTACATTGGTTTGCCTGATACGATCGTCAATCGTAAGGTCGCTTCTATGAAAGCCAGCCAAATCGAGCTAGACATTGCTAGTGGTAATTTTGATCCCTCCCTCGCCAAGTACAAGCCCCAGAAACAAGAATCTATTTCTGTTTCTGAGCTTTTTGACCAATTTGTCGAATATAAACGCCGTAAAATTGAGGCTGATACTTTTGCTAAATATACTGCCTTTCAGAAACACGTTTCTGTGTTTTTCAAAAGCAAAACAACAATTTCTGTTTCTGAAAGTGTTGCTGAAAATTTTAGAGATTGGTTATTGTCCGATCGCTCCCTTGAACCTGTGACGGTACGCGAACGGATTATCATGATGAACGCTTGCTGGGAATGGGCACACAAAAAGAAGCTGGTTCTCGAAAATCCTTGGGCTGATGTTAAGGTTTCAGTCCCGCCAAAACAGCGCCCCGAACCGTTCACGCTTACAGAAATGAGCGCCATCGTTCATAAATTTCGTTCTGACTCAAACTTCAGTAACTACGCGGATTATGTGGGGTTTAAATTTGGCGTCGGTCTTCGCACCGGGGAAGCTGCTGCGCTGCAATGGCGACATTGTTCCGCTGAATGCGATCGCATCTGGATCGGAGAAAGTTTGAGTAATGGTGGCTCTCGCAAATCAACCAAAACTAATAAGGCGCGCACGGTGCCGCTAACACCAAGGCTGCAACAGCTATTACTTGATCGGCGACCAATTGAGAGGCTGCCCGACAATTTAATTTTCACCAGTAGCGAAGGTAGAGCGATCGACTCCAAAAATTTCTGCAACCGCTACTGGAAACCTACGCTTGCATCCCTTGGAATTGATTACTGAAAACCTTACAACACCAGGCACACGCTAATTTCTCACGGCTTGGAAGCTGGCATGAATCCCGTGGCGATCGCATCCCTCACTGGCCACAATGTTCGCACTCTGTACGAAAACTATGCCGGATTGGTCAACTCACCACAATTGCCGGATTTTTTCCCGGTTTTGAACCCGGTTTCAGATGCTGATTTTGTGGTAATTCCATCTGATATCTCTGAATAAAACTCAGATGTTCAGGATGATTAAGCTGTTGCACATTTAAACTGTGGTACAAGCATTGCCTTTATTTTTGATTTTGCGACCCCATTTAATTATTAATTGCCCTTCATTTAAGAGGCGGTGCAATAAATACTCTAGCTCTTCAATAGATGTAAAAAGTCGATTGGCAATATATTCTTTTGCCGAATGCCATACTAATTCAATTAAGTTATAGTCTGGGCTGTATTCGGGGAGAAATTCTAAATGAAGGTTAGGCATTTCTGTTTCAATTATTTTCAGGTACTCTTCTTTCTTATGAAAACTAGCATTATCAATAATAATCACTATTTTCGCTCCTTTTTCAGCAAATTTTGAGGCTTGATTACCTGCTGATACCCATTCATTGATTAGCTCTTCATAAAAGAGTTTTAGCACTTGCTGGGGGGGTCACAAAGAGGTATACGAAATAGACTGTATAAGGGTTACAGCCCGCATACCTTGTTGATAAAAGCGGCGTTTAGAAGGAGTTAACTTCATTAACTGTTCCACCTCCAAAGAATATTGTTCTA
>NZ_JAUBQQ010000131.1:0-4813 GCF_036701335.1 Microcoleus sp. Pol12B5
TTTTGTTACCTCTGTGGAAAAAATCCTGAAAGAATTTGGAGAAAACTATGTAATTAATTTTGTCTAGCTACTTATCACAGGCATCAACGCGCCATATATAGCAATAGAAAATGCCAGGTTCTACTCCTCGCGAAAGCTTTCGAGGGATGCCAAAAGAGCTGGCAGTCCCGCTAGCGTGGCCGACACCAGAGCCTCATCTTTGTAAACTCGCGATCGCAAAATACGGGTACCTTTAGACGCAGATGTGAAAGAGCCTCGCCGTTGGGAATTTCCGGTTTCAACCCGCCCTAAACTTTTTGTTTCTCGCGTCACGCACAACATAGCAGTATCCTCAATTAATCCCTAGATATGGGTTCGTAAAGTTTCTCAGGGCTTGGCTCAATATTTTTATTATTACTCAGATAGGTAACAGAGAGAAAACTATGAAATAATTATTTACCAGAGGCAGGGATCAAGTAAAACTGCATAATAACTCTTATTAATTTGTTACAGGCTCATCCTGTTTCAGCCCATCGCCCGCAGCCGCGCAGACAGCACCCACTAAAAATGCGTGAAGCGCAGCTATCCCCTAGGGAATCACCCGCACAATCGTCGATTTCACAGCAGGAACTGCTATCAATGATTTTAACTCTTAGTCCAGCAACAGTCATAACTCAAATCAGGCCGACTGTCGAAAGCTTGCGCGACGGAGACTACCGCTACCGAGACTCCTTTGCAATCGATCGACCTTTCAGAGAAATTCAATTTCGCAAACAAGACAGATACATCACCGGCAGCGACTCCGACAAACGCACGGGAAAAATTTACTGCTTCCGGGGCATCCCCCAGCACAACAACATTATTAACATCACGGTAGCGATCGAAATTTCCCCAAAAACAGCACAGCAAACCCAGTGGAAATTAGCACCGGGAAACCCCATTAATTTCGACAAGCTTTATCCATTGCAAGCAGGACCAGGATTAGAATTGTACAAATGTTTGACAGCATTTTTACCAAACTTGAATGATTAGTTATTCGTTACTTGTTAGTGGTTATTTCTTAATCGCTTTGGCTGGTTAATAACCAATAACATTCGTTAACAGTAAACAGTCAACAGCGAACATTTAACTCCCTAAGAACCAGCATTTTCCAATTCTTCCCGCAGCATTTCCCGGTAGACTTTCGGCAAACGAGAACTCATAGAATTGTTCTCAATTCCATATCCCAAACTCGTCCAAGTTCCCGAAAGCATCCGCAATACGTCAGTTAATCTTTCCTGCCGCAACATCTCAGGAATATCAGCTTTCCAAAACTTGCGATCGCTCAACCAAGCATAAACCACAGCATCCTGATCTTCTGGTTCAAAACTGTAATCTTCCCAGAACAAAAAATTAGCACGACGCACCTGATAGCGCTTAGCCTTCTCCTTCCAAGTCGTAGTCAGAAATTGATACCTGCCCGCAGCGGTAGTACACTTGCCCCGATTCGGGCCATTAACAATCTTCACGCACCAGTCAGGATGGCGGCTCAAATCTAATATATATTTGCCACCGTAAACAACGTGATAAGGCCGAGAAACATTCGACTCGCTAGCCGAAATAGTTCGCATCAGGGCTCGAATGTAAGGATCGCCCGTTTTAATAGCCAGCGGCGGGAATTTTCCCACCCCGCTTACCGACTGCGACAACTGCTGATTTCCCTGCAAACTGTCAACCAAAAAAACACCGCCGCCAATCACAGCGCCGATTAAAAGTATAAATCCGAGGATTTGAATCTCCGATCGCCTCAGCAAACCTCTTTTGCGACGGCCGAATTTCTCAGCTTCTAGCCAACTCATTTCCATTTCCGAAATTTCGGCTAATTTTCGAGCCGCCCGCATCCGGCGCACCCGAAAATCGTATTGATATAGCGGCGCGGCTACCAGCGTTAAACTCGATAAAACCCCCGCCAATTTAATCAGCCAGAAATCTAATTCACCGGCTACGGCAACATTTGTCAGAGTAGATATTCCTGTTAGTAACTGGGCCGGATCGATCGATCGCGCTGGCCAATAAAAAATCGCAAGTTGCACCAACAACGACAGATTAAATGCAAAAAAAATCACTACAACAGCATTCAAGCCTTCTCGCAAGTGCGATCGAATACCAGTGTGCCTGCGCTTGAACTTGCGCGCAACGCGAAAGCGTCCCGGCAGCATAATTAGTAAGGGATTTAAGATTTTGACGGCGAACAAGTGAAACACAAAAAACACAGGCAACTGAATCAGCCAAGCCGCCAGCAGTAGAGTCAGAAAGCCGATATTGTCGCTGACAAAAGGAATGCCCCTGCGAAGGACAAAACTAAAACTCTGAGCGAGAGCAAATGCCCTTAACCACGAAATCGGATAGGGGAGCCAAGCTGGCCACTTGAGAGTTTTCATGCTGAGAGAGGGAAATTTCAACGGCGAATCGTAAAACTATTAAGATTTTGCCAGATTTGGCGATCGGAAAATTGTTGTAGGCTGCGTCAGCCCCAATCTTTGACCCAAATCACATCTTGGACCATTCTCGCTAAGCCTTTTTTGGGCGGGCAGGATGCCCACCCCACAAGAAAATGCACTTTTTGTAGAACAGGCCGGACAGCCTGTTCTTGACAATGGTGCAACATCTAAGACCCAAATCAAATGGTTTTTTGTCTGGCCGAAAGCATCCAGGATACAAGTCCCCGGATTCATCCGTCCAGAAATAAAAAACCTGTATCCGATAAAGGAGCCCCCGAATTTATCGGTGGGGTCAATGCTTCAATCTAAAATCTCAAATCTCAAATCTCAAATCGATTGACGCACCGAACTCAAGCGAGGCTAATTCAATCAAACCACGCCGGCAAACAACTCCTCAAAACTCTTTTGCGGAGCCTCCGACTTCGCCACAATTTCCACAACCTTGTTGCGAGAATTCGGCTGAAACAGCGCCTCCACGCACACTTGGGCTACCTTGGTGCGAGGAATGCTGCTCTCAAACATTTTGTCCGCACCAGTCATGACGATCGCGTCTGAATTATCCTCATTTTTGAGACCGCCGGGACGGACGATCGTATAAGTCAAGCCGCTTTTTTGCAAATACTCCTCGGCTTGTTTTTTCCAAACCAAAATCAGCCAGAACAAATTCAGCGGGTGAAAAAACTGAGAGACGCACAGAGAAGTCACAAGCACAAAATGCTCAATGCCCTTAGCCTTAGCTCCATCCACCAAATTTTTAGTACCTTCAAAATCCACCTTGTAAGGGGCTGTGGGGTCAAAACCAGGGGCTGCCCCTGTCGCACACAGCAATACCGTACTATCGCCGATCGCATCGCCCAGGGAAGTCGCATTTAATACATCACCAGTCACTAACTCAGCCTCCGGTGGTAAAATTTGTCTAGCTGTGTCTAGATTTCGGACTAAGGCGCGCACGGGAATACCTCGCTTGACCAATTCTGCGACGATGCGACGGCCAGTCTGACCTGTGGCTCCTGCTACAAATGCTTTCATAAGTCGAGTTATGCTGAACTAGGGTAAGTTTTGTTACTATCAATTTCTCAATTGTAGGGAGGAAACTCCCTTAACACATCCCCAACCAGATTGATTGGCGTGTATAACAGGAGAGCATAATATGAAGCACGATTCCGCTGAATATCAAACTGTTGAAGCTTCTGAGGAAAATTACTACCCAGATGCGAGTTTCGGAAAGCCCGAAAGTGGAAGCGCGGATGCAGGAGAGGAAGTTGAGCCGATTTGGTTTCACACGCATTTTGAAGACAGCATGGAGATGTACGCCGATGCTGAGACGGTGGCGAAACATTTGAACAACCACAAGACTTGGTTTTGCCACTGCGCTTCGCCGATGAAGGCCGAGCCGCTAGGCGAAAACGGCTACGATTTATTAATCGGGCGTTTTGGGGCTTTCGGCTACCGCGTTGAAGCGAGAATTGGTTTAGAGTTGCTGCCGCCTGACGCTGAAGGCTGCTATTTGATTAAGACTATTCCGGTTCCGAATTATACCTCGCCGGGGTATGAGGTGGATTTTCAATCGGCAATGAAGCTAGTGGAGATACCCTCTCAGGAGTTTGCCGCCGATTGGCCGAGTGCGGAACGTGCTAAGCTACCGCCTGCGATTACCAGTGCTACGTGGAAGCTGGATTTGGCTGTGGGAGTTTGCTTTCCCAAGTTTATTCGATCGATGTCTCAACCTTTAATAGAAAAAACCGGCGATGCGCTTTTGGAAAAAATTATCAAACAAGTTAACCGCCGCTTGACTTATAAAACTCAGCTTGTTTTTCACGAAAGTTTGGGCATTCCTTTTCCGAAAAATCCTAAGAAACATTAAGCATACTTACGCTTTAACCTGTACAGCATTTAAATTGTATGTTAAGTGTGGGATCTCCTGCCCAACCCCTACTCCCCACAAGAGTAAAGATTTATTTGACTCTGCCATTTAAATGCGGATTAGCTTAACTCACATTTGTAGGTTGTGCACTGCACACACATTACTCATAAGTTAGACTTCGGCGTGAACGTTCACTCGCACAATTGTAGATCAAATTATTAGGAATGACTGATTGTGTATGAGTTGGAATCACGAGTATACAGTTGCTTTTTGGAAACTGATATCACTGTCTCTGGATGCTTAGGGGCGCCTTATGCCTATGTTTTTGAATCCAATACTTGCTTGAGCAGTTAATCCCTATCATCAAGTTATTGCTAATAAAATTTAAGGGTAAGGTTATGATTGCATTTGACATATATAGCAATCCTAAATCATTATCAAGACTATGATACAATTATATGCAATACTTGATTGTGACCATAAAAAAATG
>NZ_JAUBQQ010000132.1:0-2500 GCF_036701335.1 Microcoleus sp. Pol12B5
CAGCCCCAGGATGTGATGAGCCGACATCGAGGTGCCAAACACCGCCGTCGATATGAACTCTTGGGCGGTATCAGCCTGTTATCCCCGGAGTACCTTTTATCCGTTGAGCGATGGCCCTTCCATACAGAACCACCGGATCACTAAGACCTACTTTCGTACCTGCTTGATCCGTCGATCTTGCAGTCAAGCACGCTTCTGCCTTTGCACACATTGCGCGATGTCCGACCGCGCTGAGCGTACCTTCGTGCTCCTCCGTTACTCTTTGGGAGGAGACCGCCCCAGTCAAACTACCCACCATACATGGTCCCCGATCCGGATTACGGACCTAGGTTAGAACGTCAAGCACATCAGGGTGGTATTTCAAGGATGGCTCCACCGAAGCTGGCGCCTCGGTTTCATAGCCTCCCACCTATCCTACACAGACGAACTCAACGTTCAATGTAAAGCTATAGTAAAGGTTCACGGGGTCTTTCCGTCTTGCCGCGGGAACGCTGCATCTTCACAGCGATTTCAATTTCACTGAGCCTTGGGTGGAGACAGCGCCGCTGTCGTTACGCCATTCGTGCAGGTCGGAACTTACCCGACAAGGAATTTCGCTACCTTAGGACCGTTATAGTTACGGCCGCCGTTTACTGGGGCTTCGATCAAGAGCTTCGCTTGCGCTGACCCCATCACTTAACCTTCCAGCACCGGGCAGGCGTCACACCCTATACGTCCACTTTCGTGTTTGCAGAGTGCTGTGTTTTTGATAAACAGTCGCAGCGGCCTGGTCACTGCGGCCTCCATTGCTGGAGGCGTACCTTCTCCCGAAGTTACGGTACTATTTTGCCTAGTTCCTTCACCCAAGTTCTCTCAAGCGCCTGAGAATTCTCATCCTACCCACCTGTGTCGGTTTACGGTACGGTCTTGCGTGAGCTGAAGCTTAGAGGCTTTTCCTGGAAGCGTGGGATCAGTGACTTCGTCCGATAGGACTCGTCTCGTACTTCGGCCTTAAAGGGCGGCGGATTTGCCTACCACCCAAGCCTTTGTACTTTCCCCGGGACAACCAACGCCCGGTACACTTACCCTTCTCCGTCCCCCCATCGCACTCACGCGAGGTGCTGGAATATTAACCAGCTTCCCATCGACTACACCTTTCGGTCTCGCCTTAGGGGCCGACTCACCCTGCGCCGATGAACGTTGCGCTAGGAAACCTTGGGCTTTCGGCGTGCGGGCTTTTCACCCGCATTATCGTTACTCATGTCAGCATTCGCACTTCCGATACCTCCAGCAGCCTTCTCAAGCCACCTTCGCAGGCGTACGGAACGCTCCTCTACCGCGCACACAAAGTGTGCACCCCAAGCTTCGGTATATCGCTTAGCCCCGTTAAATCTTCCGCGCAGACCGACTCGACCAGTGAGCTATTACGCTTTCTTTAAAGGATGGCTGCTTCTAAGCCAACCTCCTGGCTGTCTATGCCTTTCCACATCGTTTTCCACTTAGCGATAATTTGGGGACCTTAGCTGTGGGTCTGGGTTGTTTCCCTTTTCACGACGGACGTTAGCACCCGCCGTGTGTCTCCCGCATAGTCTGTCCTGGTATTCGGAGTTTGCCATGGTTTGGTAAGTCACGATGACCCCCTAGCCATAACAGTGCTCTACCCCCAGGAAGATTCGTGCGAGGCGCTACCTAAATAGCTTTCGAGGAGAACCAGCTATCTCCGGGTTCGATTAGCTTTTCACTCCTAGCCACACCTCATCCCCTACTTTTGCAACAGGAGTGGGTTCGGGCCTCCAGTGCGTGTTACCGCACCTTCACCCTGGGCATGGCTAGATCACCCGGTTTCGGGTCTACTTCCTGCGACTATGCGCCCTATTCAGACTCGGTTTCCCTTCGCCTACCCTATACGGTTAAGCTCGCCACAAAAAGTAAGTCGCTGACCCATTATACAAAAGGTACGCAGTCACCCTTGCGGGCTCCTACTGCTTGTACGCATACGGTTTCAGGTTCTATTTCACTCCCCTCTCCGGGGTTCTTTTCGCCTTTCCCTCACGGTACTGGTTCACTATCGGTCAGTCAGGAGTATTTAGCCTTGGAGGATGGTCCCCCCATGTTCAGACAGGGTTTCACGTGCCCCGCCCTACTCAATTTCATCATCGTGGCCCTTTCAAATACTGGGCTATCACCGTCTATGGCCAGCCTTTCCAGACTGTTTTTCTAGAACCATGATGACTTTTGGGCTGTTCCCCGTTCGCTCGTCACTACTCAGGGAATCTCGGTTGATTTCTTTTCCTCCGGGTACTTAGATATTTCAGTTCCCCGGGTTAGCTTCCAGCAGCTATGGATTCACTGCAGGATACCCTTGCGGGTGGGTTTCCCCATTCGGACATCGCGGGATCAAAGCCTATTGCCGGCTCCCCCACGCTTTTCGCAGGCTGTCACGTCCTTCATCGCCTCTGACTGCCAAGGCATCCACCGTATGCGCTTATTCGCTTGACCATATAACCTCAAGTCGCCTCGA
>NZ_JAUBQQ010000031.1:0-59561 GCF_036701335.1 Microcoleus sp. Pol12B5
AACTCGTTCAATTTTTCAAAACCTCAATATCCCTTATTTGCACTTTTCTTCTGCCTAGAGTGACAAAAGAGGGTTAATCGATCGCTCAAGAGTCAAAAACGCACCTCTAAGGCTGAGCTAGCTCTCATTAACTTTGCATATTGTAATTATCAAGAAAAGCTATAACTTTTTCTCAGCGGCTTTCCGCTGCTCCCTTCGGGTTTCACAGCAATAGTTAAATACGTCTGAGCTTATCTGCACTTAACCAAAAGTTTTGTTACAATAGGTGAGCTGTTACAAATCGTAACTTATGCTGGTTCCTATTTTAATAATTGACGTTGCCCTCGTTGCCTGGTCTTTGCACTTGATGCAAGAGGCGATCGCGCAACGGGAATTTTCACTAATGCTAGCCGGCACCCTAGTTGCGGTCTCAGCCGCCGCTCTGCTAGTCGTCTACTTTCTCATGGGGTCTTGTTTGAGCCATTTAACCGAAATATCCCAACACACTTACTAAATGATAGTAGGCGATTGACCATTGTCCAGAAGCGAGGAGAGTTTTGTGGAAAAAAAGCCGAAAGCCTTGCCAGCCGAAGGCTCAAAACTAATTTCCCCAAAAAGCTTGACAAATATTGGTCAGTTAAGGCATGATTGAGAGCACGAAAAGAAAGGGGAATTAGCTCAGTTGGTAGAGCACTACAATGGCATTGTAGGGGTCAGCGGTTCGAGCCCGCTATTCTCCATAAACATTACAGTAGGGAAACGGCACTGCCGTATCCTAATTTGTACCTAAACATTACCACCGCGTGCTTAAATTTGATCGCGACTTGTACCGAAACAGCATAGCCGTGTCCTTAAATTCGATCGGGCTACACACCGCGAAAACCAATTTTCCCGTAAAATCAAAACAGTCTACCCGCAACCAAAGCGCTACCTGTGGCAAAGTCAACTGAACCCAGCAATCCAGAGAGTCCGAGCCAACTTGCCCGCACGCCTCTGTACGACCTATCATTAGAACTCAAAGGCCGAATGGTGCCGTTTTCCGGGTGGGAGATGGCAGTACAGTACGCAGGCATCAGCAGCGAACACCAAGCAGTACGCCAGCAAGCAGGAATGTTCGACATTTCCCACATGGGAAAATTTGGTTTGAGAGGGAAACAAGTAAGAGAAAAATTTCAATCCTTAGTACCCTCAGACTTGAGCCGCTTGCAACCCGGTCAAGCTCAATATACAGTCTTGCTAAATGCCAAAGGCTGCATCTTAGACGACATTATTTTCTACTGCCAAGAACCCGACGCTATCACTAGCGAAGAACGTGCAGTAATCATTGTCAACGCCGCCACTCGCATCGCCGACAAAGCATGGATAACCACGCACTTAGAATTGAGCGAACTCAGTTTTACAGACCTCTCCGAAGATAAAGTTTTAATAGCAATTCAAGGCCCGGAAGCTGTTAATTATCTCCAGCCTTTTGTGGAAGACAGCCTCGCACCAATTAAGGCATTCTGCCACTTAGAAACAAATCTATTGGGACAGCCGAGCTTTATCGCCAGAACTGGTTACACCGGCGAAGATGGGTTTGAAATCATGGTGGATGCCGAAGTAGGAAAAGAACTGTGGCAAAAATTGTTAGCTGCTCGCGTTGTTCCTTGCGGTTTGGGCGCGAGAGATACCTTGCGTTTAGAAGCAGCAATGGCTCTTTACGGTCAAGATATAGACGACAATATCACGCCTTTAGAGGCTGGATTGGGTTGGGTAGTTCACCTGGACACCAAAGGCAATTTTATTGGTCGCGAGGTTTTGGAACAGCAGAAAGCGAGTGGAGTATCAAAGCGGTTGGTAGGGTTAGAAATGCAGGGGCGGCACATTGCACGCCACGGCTATCCGGTAATATTTGAAGGCGAAACAGTAGGAGAAGTTACTAGCGGTACATTATCGCCTACATTGAATCAGCCAGTAGCCCTCGCATTTGTTCCCGCAAAATTAGCGAAAATCGGTCAGAAATTAGAAGTCGAAATTCGCGGTAAAAACTATCCGGCTAGTGTAGTGAAAAAACCATTTTATCGATCGCCAAACCGCCCGATTTAAATTAAGTAGGCAAGCCTTAATTCAGGGGCCGACTAGGAACAACGACAGAAAAAAAAGTGAAGTGTATGTGTTATTGTGGAACGGGCTTCTAGCCCGTTGCTCATCTTTGTCGAGAAGATTCATCTACTAGCTTAGCAAAATTTCGCAAAGTTGCAGCATAGCGATCGCCCGCCACATCCATCAAATCATTATGACCGGCCCCATCAACCCAAAAATTCACTTTCGGCTCGTTGGCGGTGGCAAACAACTGCTCTCCATGCCAAAAATGCACAACCTCATCAGCCTTACCATGAATCACCAAAACAGGCGATCGCACTTTGCCAATTTTATCAATATTCACAAACTTGTCAAAGGGTAAAATCGGAATCCGCGTCAACACCCGAAAAGCAGAAACAAAGGAACTTTCAACCACCAAACCGCCGACTTTTTGCCGCGAAGCCAAATCAATTGCCGGCCCACCCCCCACAGAACGCCCGTAAAGAATAATTTGCTTTGCAGGTACTCCCAACTGTTGGGTTAAATAATTGTAAGCAGCATCAATATCACAATAAGTATTATCCTCAGAAGGATTTCCCTGACTCGTGCCGTAACCTTGATAATCATAGGCAAACACAGCAAACCCGTTATCTCGAATCTCTCTGAGTAGCCACAAAATCCCGCCCAAGTCTTCCGCATTCCCGTGACTGTAAAGTATGGTATATTTAGCTTGCGGGTTAGGAAAATGAACAGCAGAAATTTTCACGCCATTAGCTGAGCTAACTTGAATAACTTCCCTGCTATCACTCTCGCTAGATGGCGGAGGTTGAAAAATTAGTCGTTCTGAAAAAAAGAAACCGTAAAAACACAGAAATGCGTAAATAAAAATTATAGAGCGCATCAGTCTTTTGACAGAAAATTCTCCAAAAATCAAGCGTTTAATATTTTTTTTGTTCCACTTAGTCATCAATAAATGCCCATAGTTCACTAAGATTTACTTGATACTTTTTTATTGCGAGAAAAGACATGGCACTAACATACCCCGATGACTTGAAATACCTAGACACCCACGAATACATCCGACTCGAAGGCGAAATTGCCACCATCGGCATTAGTGCTTTTGCAGTTGACCAACTCGGCGATATCGTGTTTCTAGATTTGCCCGAAGTGGGTGCAGGGTTGGAAAAGGGCGAAGCTTTCGGTACAGTCGAGTCAGTGAAAGCGGTTGAAGACTTGAAAGCACCAGTTACCGGTACAGTTGTAGAACGGAATGATGAGATTATAGAGTCTCCCGAAAATTTGGCCGAAGACCCCTATGGCGCTGGGTGGCTGCTGAAAGTGCGCGTTGACAATCCCAGCGAAGCAGACGACGCTTTCTCGGCCCCGGAGTATCGCAAAATGGTGGAAGGCGAGTAGTTATGAGTTTTGGGTTTGGAGTTGGAATTTGGGGCTAGGACTCGTTGATTCCTCCACCATCCGCCAGGGGTTGAAACCCCTGGCTAATAGCACAAGTCGTCTAAAGACGACTGAAATACCAAGCAGTTGGGCCAGGAGTTCCGATAAGTGAGGCTTAATCTAAAGTCGTCTGAAGACGACTTTAGCTATGAGACAGGGGTTTCAACCCCTGTCGGACTGTCGGACTTTGATAGACGCAGAAAATCTTCCTTGTTTTCTTAGCAAAATGTTACAAACAAAGAAGCAAAAGTCTATTCAGGAGAATCCGCCTTGGTACTCTACAGCCCTCAACTTGAACCCAACCAGCAGCAAAACCTTGTTCCCATCGGTGGTTTTGCGGGCCGGCACATTGGCCCGACACCCAGCGAAATCCAGCAAATGCTCAATGTTTTGGGCATTTCAAGCCTCGATGAGTTGATTGACAAAACGGTTCCAGCGGCGATTCGTATTTCTCAACCCTTACAACTTCCCGCAGCGCAAAGCGAGTACAGCGCTTTGGCAGAATTGAAAGAAATTGCTGCAAAAAATCAGGTATTTCGATCGTACATCGGCACTGGATATCACGACTGCATCACACCCCCGGTCATTCAGCGGAATATTCTAGAAAATCCCGGCTGGTATACAGCTTACACTCCCTACCAAGCCGAAATTGCTCAAGGGCGATTGGAAGCTTTACTGAACTTCCAAACCATGATAATTGATCTCACGGGTTTGGAAATTGCCAACGCTTCTTTGCTAGATGAAGGGACAGCAGCGGCGGAAGCGATGGCGGTGAGTTACGGCGCCAGCAAAAATAAGGCAAAAGCGTTTTTTGTTTCCCAAGATTGCCACCCTCAAACTATTGAAGTTGTGCAAACTCGCGCTAAGCCGCTGGGAATTGAGGTAATTGTCGGGGACCATCAAAGCTTTGAGTTCGATCGTACAATCTTCGGCGCTCTCCTGCAATACCCCGCCACAGACGGCGCAATTTACGACTATACCGATTTTATTCGATCGGCACACGAAGTCGGCGCATTAGTCACAGTCGCCGCCGACATTTTGAGCCTTTGCTTGCTCACACCCCCCGGCGAATTCGGCGCGGATATAGCCGTAGGAAGCACTCAGCGCTTCGGAGTGCCGATGGGATTCGGAGGGCCCCACGCAGCCTATTTCGCCACGCGAGAAGAGTTTAAACGGCAAGTTCCGGGGAGAATAGTTGGCGTTTCTAAAGATGCCAACGGCAAATCTGCTTTACGTTTGGCCTTGCAAACTCGCGAACAGCACATCCGCCGCGAAAAAGCAACCAGCAATATTTGTACTGCTCAAGTTTTGCTGGCAGTGATGGCGAGTATGTATGCTGTTTATCACGGCCCGTCTGGACTGAAAGACATTGCTGAGAAAGTATGGAGTTTAACGGCACTTTTGGCATCCGGTTTAAGAAGTTTCGGATACAAAATTGGTTCTCAACCTTTCTTCGATACTTTGCGGGTAGAATTGGGAGACAAACCCCTGTCAGAACTTCTAGAAGCTGTTAAAGTTCGCAAAATTAATCTCCGAGTTTTCGATGATTCGACAGTGGGAATCACTTTAGATGAAACTGTCAGCGTTGAAGATGTGCAAGAGTTGTGGGAAATTTTTGCAAAGAATAAAGATTATATCAGGGCAGACGGGCAGAAAGCTCTCAACATTCCGCTGGATGCCGACGCATTGAGTGGCTATTTGACATTACCAGATTTTTGCGATCGCACCAGCAGCTATCTTGCCCATCCAGTTTTCAACAGCTACCATTCAGAAACTGAACTTTTGCGCTATTTGCACCGTTTAGAAGCCAAGGATTTATCGCTAAATACATCGATGATTCCATTGGGTTCTTGCACAATGAAATTGAATGCAACAGCAGAGATGATGCCGGTGACTTGGGCGGAATTTGGTAAGATACATCCCTTTGCACCCCGCGATCAAACTCGCGGCTATCAAATGATGTTCGTGCAGCTAGAACAGTCGCTGGCGGAAATCACAGGTTTTGCGGGAATTTCTTTGCAGCCAAACGCAGGTTCCCAAGGGGAATACGCGGGTTTGTTAGTTATTCGTCAATACCACGAACACCGAGGCGAATCTCACCGAAATCTCTGTTTGATTCCCCAGTCAGCCCACGGTACAAATCCGGCTAGCGCGGTAATGGCGGGGATGAAAGTAGTTCCAGTGGAGTGCGATTCTCAAGGCAATATTGATGTTGCTGACTTACATAAAAAAGCAGAAAAACACAAAAATGAACTGGCAGCTTTGATGGTGACATATCCATCAACCCACGGCGTTTTTGAGGAAGAAATTAAAGAGATTTGTGAGATTGTTCACAACTGCGGCGGACAAGTTTATATGGACGGCGCCAATATGAATGCTCAAGTTGGTTTGTGCCGCCCCGGTGATTTTGGTGCTGATGTTTGTCACTTGAATCTGCACAAAACTTTCTGTATTCCCCACGGCGGCGGCGGGCCGGGAATGGGGCCGATTGGGGTAATGTCTCATTTAGTAGAATTTTTGCCCAGTCATTCTATTCTTAACAGTCAACAGTCAACAGTCAACAGTCAACAAACATCAGTTGGTGCTGTTTCCGCAGCGCCTTGGGGAAGTGCTAGCATTTTGCCTATTTCTTGGATGTACATTCGGATGATGGGAGGAGTGGGTTTAACTGAGGCAACAAAAGTAGCAATTCTTAATGCTAATTACATGGCCAAACGCTTAGAATCTTATTATCCGGTTTTGTACAAAGGGAAAGCGGGTTTAGTGGCGCACGAGTGTATTCTAGATTTGCGATCGCTCAAAAAATCTGCGGCTATTGAAGTTGAAGATATCGCTAAACGGTTGATGGATTACGGCTATCACGCGCCGACGGTTTCTTGGCCGGTCGCTGGTACGGTAATGGTGGAACCTACCGAAAGCGAATCGAAGCAGGAATTAGACCGTTTTTGCGATGCAATGATTGCAATTCGATCTGAAATTGCGGAAATTGAAAAAGGTAATGTTGACGCGCAAAATAACGTATTGAAAAATGCGCCGCATACCGCAGAATCTCTGATGGTTGATGAGTGGAATCGTCCTTATACTCGCGCGCAAGCGGCTTATCCGGCACCTTGGACTCGCGAACATAAGTTTTGGCCGGCGGTGGGGCGGATAGATAATGCGTTTGGCGATCGTAATTTTGTCTGTTCTTGTTTGCCAATGGAGGCTTACAGTCAAGGTTAAATAAGTCTCTCCGGGTGCACAATGGGCATCTTACACACATACTATTGTGGGGAGTAGGGGTTGGGCTTCTAGCCCGCCCCACAAGTTAAATTTAAATGTAGAATTGCTGATAAATCTAGATAAACGCGCCGAAAACAATGTAATACAATCTAAAATTTTTTAGGTAAAATAAAAAATGAAAAGACGATTTTTGTGAGTGGCTCACGAAAATAAACCGCGTTGGATTATCCTATTATTTTTAGGTGTTTTGGCTGCTTTAGGGGTGGTAGCAACAGCAGCTTACCTCAAAACGCCGATCGCCCAAACAGCCAATCCCACCTTATCTGTAGACGTTAAAGCCGATCGACATCCGATAAGTCCCGACATCTACGGTATGAATGATTATGCACTAGAACCCGCCCTCGCCAGAAAGTTGCGAATTCCGGTAGAACGCTGGGGGCTAATCACACCAGCCGCTACAACTGGTTAGTCGATTCTTCCAACAGCGGCGATGACTTCTTTTTCGTGGTTGGCGGCGAAAGTGTGTGTAGGATTGGTTTCAACCGCCTCGTAGAAAAGGGGGTTTAAACTATTAAGCATCGACCATCCAAGCAATACACTGTTGCATTTGCTCGTGCATTGTTTCTCGATCGGCATTATACCTGCGGCCGTGTCCCGGCAACACCCATTCAAACGAGTAATTAGCCAAATTCTGCATAGATTTGATTTGTTCTGGCCAAGAATACCAACAGACTTCGCGAAAGCCAACTAGCTGCTGCAAACTTTCCGACCAAGCAAGATGATCGCCGGTGAACAAAAACTTGTTATTGTAAAGCAAAACAGTGTGACCTTTCGTGTGACCAGGTACAGAAATAATCAACAAATCATCTGCGATTTGATGCGGTTCACTGCCCGACAATTTAATTTCTACGCTGCGAGTACCCGCGTTAATTTCGTCAGCATGGAGAATGCGATCGCACCCAAAATGGTCGTGGTATTGTTGATGATCTGCCACATCGTCGCGATGAGTCAAGTACATATAGCGAATGCCGCCCATTGCTTCTATGTTTTTGACTAGCGGGGGCACAAAACGGGGAGAATCAACTAAAATATTTCCTTCTGGGCGGACAATTAAATAGCTGGCTGCGGCGTAGGATTTCTCTGAGTGGTAGCCGCAGTGATAGACATTTTCTGCTACGAGTGCGGGTAACAGTTGCTGGGCTTGTTTGATGCTTTTGGGTTTTTCTACAGTGCCGATCGAACTTGTGGGACAAGACAAGAGAGCCGCGAGCGATCGCATTTCTTCAGTTTCATTAGTTGGCTGGTGGTAAACCGCAGACTGTTCTCCCGCTTGACCAAATACTTCAGGTGCCATCCACCGACAAGTATCGCAGTCAATGCAGGTACTGTCTACATAAAAGTTACCGTTAATATTTTCAGTACGCCTCCGATTAATGTTAGCCATTTTTCTACCTCTTAATAACCCATATAAATTATAGTAACTTACAATAACGAGTACCCCCGACATCCCGACGGGGGTTGAAACGGTATTAAAGCACAATCCGGTTAAAACCGACTAATAATTACTGCCTATTTATTGACAGTAGCTTAGTATCAGTCCTCTTTCATAGGACTGATACTTTGAGGCAGGGGTTTAAAGCCCTGCCGGACTCTTGCTTCTGCGTGCAAGATATAAGTTTCAATCAACAATTCTACTGCTGCTGATTCGCTGGAAAAGCACCCGCTTTCACCGCCACAGTGACAGGTTGTCCGCCGCGGCTTAATTCAAGCTGCAGATCGCTGCCCACTGTACTTTTCTCAACAATTTCTTGTACGCTGCCAGCATCGCTGACTTCTTTACCGTTGATTTTCTTGATGACATCGGCAAGGCGAACTCCAGCTTGTGCCGCGGGAGAATTTTTCGCAACCCCCAAAACTAACACGCCTTTATCTTCAGTCAGCCTCAATTTGGTGTTGGGATTTTGATTAAATTCTCTCTTGATTTCCGGAGTAATGCTTAACATCCGAACGCCGAGATAAGGATGTTCGGCTTTTCCTGCTGTTACTAATTGGTCGGCAATTTGTTGTGCTCGATCGATCGGAATAGCAAAACCCAATCCTTGAGCGCCTTGAATAATCGCCGTATTCATGCCGATAACTTGACCGCGCTGGTTCAGCAGCGGGCCGCCGGAATTGCCGGGATTGATCGCAGCGTCGGTTTGAATAAAGCTGACGCGCTTGTCGGGAACGCCGACATCGGCGCTAGAACGGCCTGTAGCGCTAATAATTCCCACAGTCACAGTATTGTCCAAACCGAGGGGATTACCGATCGCGATCGCCCATTCTCCCGGCTGTAACTCTTCAGATTTGCCCAAACTCACCACAGGCAAATTGTTAGCTTCTATTTTAACAACAGCCACATCAGTAACTGTATCTACGCCTAAAACTTTGCCGACAAATTCGCGGCCATCCTTCAGTTTTACCGTCACCGTATCCGCCCCGTTAACGACGTGAGCGTTAGTCAAAATGCGACCATCAGAACCAAAAACAAAACCCGAACCGGAACCCCGTTCTACCCGATTTCCCGGTTGAATGGGAGATTCTGAACCGAAGAAGCGGCGGAATTGCTCGGGTATCTCATCTGGAACTGGGTTCGTCACCGTGCGAGACGAATTGATCCGCACCACTGCCGGGCCGACTTCCTGAACAACTTTAGTGACAAAATTAGAGTCTTGAGAGGGTAATATATTCGCAGGCAATGCTGAGATAGGCGCTGTACTTGAAGGTTCAGCTTGAATGGCGTTAGAACTTCCAGGAACTTGAGAAGTTAGGGCGTTGCACCCAACAGTTGCGGTGGAGCCGAGTAAAATAAGGGATAAAAAAGCCAGTTTTTTCGGTAAAGCAAAACGGCGAGAAGTCACAGTGGTAGCAGGCATATTTTTGGTTGACATAGTATTGATTTGATGGCAGTTAGAGCGAGAGTTATAATTATGGTTTTGCATTTTTAGCACCTACTGTAATTAAGTTAGAAGTAAAGGAGCTTTAATTTTAATTCAAGCATTTGTGATGTCTGTTTGACTGGTGGGGTTTACCCTACCAGGTGGGGTATAAACCGGACAGTAGTAAGCAAAGTGTTGATTCCAGCTTTTGAGTGCGATCGAACTGGGTCTGCACTGGCGAATTACTGTCTGAGTGCGATAATACAAACTACGGTAGCAAGCTTGCATATTCCGCATTTCCCGTAAAGTTTTCACAGGATTGATATCCGAAGTCAACAACAATCCTGCACTCAAAAAAACCAGGATTCTCGGAAAAATCTTGGTTGTGAGCGATCGACGTTAACGTAGAAACTGGATTTTTGACCCGGCCTGCATCCAGGAAGGGTAGCAGCTAAAGCACCCGAAAGCCTCACCCAAAAGCAGGAAGTAAAAAACCTCTAAAGCCGCAAGCTAAAGTACCAACTAAACCTCAGTCAAAATTGCTTGCAAAAACTCTCTTCAAATCTAAAATTGGAACCTATGGAGGAACTTTATTGCTCCATAGGTTCAATGGAACTAACCGAATCGATTTCCCTCGACTTGTTCCTCGAACTTTCCAAAACATCAACAGTATTCTTAATAAAACCAGCCATCGGCACAGCAACTAACAAACCTGCTACTCCTGCCACCTTAACCCCCACCAGCAGTGCCACTAAAATCCACACAGGATTGAGACCGATAAAACCGCCTAATAACCGAGGAGCAACCCCGCTTTCAATTATTTGCTCAATTACTGTAGCGACAGCTAAAACTGTGACGCCGAGCCAAAAGTTGTTTAATGTGATCAGCAAACTGACAATGCAAATACTGAAAGGTGCACCGAAGGGAATCATAGTCATGACACCCACACCCAAACCGAACAGAAGTCCGAAGGGAACTCGCATAATTAAAAAAGCAACAGTGATAGACAGTCCCATCAAACCCGCCAAAGTTGCTTGCCCGACGAAGTAGTTGTGGAAGCTTCGCGCCAGCAACTCTCGCAATTGAAGGCTCAGCTTGGAAGGAAACCATTTAAACAATCCTTCCCATACGCGATCGCCGTGCAAGAGCAAGTAGAATGTCACGACTATTGTGAGGAGGAAATTCAACAGACTGTCTGCAGCACCCAAACCAAATCTGAGAATTTCGCCAGTGAGAGACTGCAATTGAAATGAGAGTCGATCGCTCAATTGGGTTGTCAAACCGCTAACATCAATGCGGAGATTGCGATTTTCCGCCCAATTGTGGAATGCTTCAATCTGTTCGGTGCCAGAAACTATCCAAGTCGGCAGTCGGGTGGCGAGTTCAGTGATTTGGTTGAGCAGAATCGGGGCCAGAGTGATACCTAAAACCACCAATAGCAGTAAAGTCAAAAACAATACCGACAAAACTGCTCGATCGCGCTTCAAGCCGTATCTGTGCAGAAAGCGCACTGGATAATCTAGCAAAAAAGACAGCACTGTAGCCACTACCAAAACTGTAATCAGGGCGCGAAAATATTCAAAGACTAGGAGGGCTAACCAGCAGTTGAGTACCGCTAGGGGAAATACCAGTCCGTAAGTCCACCACTGCGGCAGTTGAGTGAAACGTCTCATCTAAGTTAACCGAGTTAAAATTTGAGATGCAAGATGCGAGATGGACACTGCTATTTGCCGTTCTCCGTTAACCATTTTATAGTGCATTTATTTATACCCGACTGCTGAAAATTCCCAGTTGCTCGACCCGCAGCGGAAATTGGGTTGCTGGCAGGCACTGCCTGCCACAACCATGTTATACCGTTTGCGCTGATATGGATATATCACCTGCGAAAAAAATATTTTTTGCTGTTGGCAAGGCAGCAGTTGGCAGGGCGCGATTCAACCTTTTTCCCCGTGCCGTTCAATAGCTAATTGAATTAAACGGTCTACTAATTCCGGAAAAGAAATGCCGTCCGCTGCCCACATTTGCGGATACATACTGGTAGCTGTAAAGCCGGGGAAAGTGTTGATTTCGTTAATCAAAACTTCTCCGGTTGATTCAATGTAGAAAAAGTCTACTCGCGCTAAACCTGCCGCGTCTATAGCCAAAAATGCTTGCACTGCCATTTCTTGGATTTGCGAGATAATCGCACCGCTGACTTTTGCCGGGATTGAGCAGTCGGCTTGTCCCTGGGTATATTTTGTTTCGTAGTCGTAGAAATCGCTTTGAAAAGTAATTTCTCCCACCGTTGAAGCTTGGGGATTATCGTTGCCTAAAACTGCACATTCTAATTCTCTAGCAACCACACCCGCTTCGACAATTATCCGCCTGTCGTAGCTGGCGGCGCTGTCGAGTGCTGCTTCTAATTCAGCGCGCGAGCGAGCTTTAGAAATTCCCACAGACGATCCCAAATTCGCAGGTTTGACAAAGCAAGGATAGCCCAAACTTGCTTCAATTTTGTCGCACAGTTTGGGGAAAACGCAAGGATTAGACCAGATTTCGGAACGGTTGACAGCGATGTATTTTACCTGTGGCAAACCAGCCTGAGCAAAAGCCATTTTCATGGCAATTTTATCCATTCCCAGCGCCGAACCTAAAACGCCGGAACCGACAAAAGGAACTTGCATTAATTTCAGTAACCCTTGCACCGTACCGTCTTCACCGTTTGGTCCGTGCAAAACAGGGAACCAAACATCTACGGCATTAAAATTAGGAAACTGTCCAGCGGGCGAGTCGTTTTGTGCTGTTTGTTCCTCTATTTCCAGAGGTTTTCCGGTGGCTAAGACTTGTTGAGGTAATGTTCCCGACAGCCAGCGGCCGTTTTTTTGGATGTAAAAGGGCAGAACTTCGTATTTAGAGGCATTTTCCTCCGCAGCGAGGGCACGGGCGATCGCCCGCGCCGAACTAATTGAGACTTCGTGTTCGCCCGATCGCCCCCCGAACAATAGCCCGATCCGCATGGTTGTCATTTTTTAATACTCCCGGTACTTTTTGACAAATATACACGCAGAGAGCGCAACTAAGGCACATACGAACCGCTTTAAGACTACTTATCTCCTCCCTTCCACTCTTCCTCTGTGTCCTCTGCGCTCTCTGCGGTAAAAAAAATTACATCTTCTTAGAAAAGTTCACAAGTAAGCCGTCCCCTAATCTCATTCCGGTGCTATTTAAAGCATTTCCCCCGTCAAACTAAAAGCGCGAATATCTGTAATTTTAACCCGCACAATTTTACCCGCCAATTCAGCAATATCGCCCTTAAAAAATGTGAGACGATTGCCGCGAGTGCGCCCCATCACCTGAGTTGGATCTTTGAGATTCTGGACTTCCACCAAAACCTCTTCAGTGCGTCCGAAATAGCGCTGCGATCGTTCCATCGCCGTTGTTGTCACTACATGATTGATTCGTTGCAGGCGATCGGCTTTCACCTCCTCAGTCAACTGATTTTCCCACAAAGCCGCCGGCGTCCCAGGGCGAGGCGAATAAGCCGCAGTATTCACCAAATCGAAACCAACATCTTCGATCAACTTCAAAGTCTTTTCAAACTGCGCTTCCGTCTCACCGGGAAAGCCGACAATCGCATCCGCAGTAATCGAAGCATCCGGCATATAACGGCGAATTGTATCAATAATCCGGCGATATTTTTCCTGAGTATAACCCCGCGACATCGCCTTCAAAATATCATTATCTCCCGACTGAAAAGGAATGTGAAAATGCTCGCAAACCTGCGGTAATTCAGCACAAGCCTTAATCAATCTTTCCGTAAAATAGCGCGGGTGGCTAGTAGCAAATCTGAGGCGATCGACACCAGGCACATCCTGCACAAAATAAAGCAAATCCGTCAAAGTATGCTGGTTGCTGCCGTCCGGTTTTGTCCCCGGCAAATCGCGCCCGTAAGCATCAATATTTTGCCCCAACAAAGTTACTTCCTTGTAACCTTGACGGCCCAAATCCTCCATTTCCGCGCGAATTGCCTCTGGCATTCGCGACTGTTCAACCCCGCGAACATTCGGCACAACACAATAAGTGCAGCGTTCATTGCAGCCGTAAATTACATTCACCCAAGCAGTCACCTTGCTGTCGCGGCGTGGCTTAGTAATATCCTCCATAATCTCAACAGCTTCAGTCGCCACAACTTGATTGCCCTCAAAAACTTGTTCGAGTAAATCTTCAAGTCGGTTAGCGTGTTGTGGCCCCATTACTAAGTCTAATTCCGGCACTCTCCGCAGCAGCGCTTCACCTTCCTGCTGCGCGACGCATCCAGCTACAACTAAAGTTAAACCCGGTTCTTGGCGCTTGCGATGAGCTTGCCTTCCGAGGTTAGAATAAACTCTTTGTTCGGCATTATCGCGAATCGTGCAAGTATTGTAGAGAATCAAGCTAGCTTCGTTCGGGTCTTCCGAGAACTCAAAGCCCATATTTTCCAGAATGCCGGCCATCCGTTCCGAGTCGGCTTTATTCATCTGGCATCCGAAAGTAGTGATGTGATAGCGGCGGGGTTTAACGGTCATGGCGAATTGCAGGCAAATAAAAAATATAGGTTTTCAACCTTAACCAACTATTATATAACAAGTGTAAACCATTTGTGAATTTTTCTTTTTATTAGTTCATTTAAACAACGGCTTTCACCAATCTCTAGCTTGTGTGAGGCGCAACGATTAACTGTTACATGGGGCTAGAAAGCCGATTTCTACGAGTTTTGGGATTAGTCACGACAAATCTAGCAATAAACCGGGTTTCTGAAATACTCTTGCGCTTATCTATTTATTTTGTCTGTAAAAACTGTAAAATTGTTTTGGCAACACCTTGTGCAGCCAAATAAGGAACTCCATTGCCAACAGTTTTAAACATATTAGTCAACGTCATTTTGGCTGGCAGTGCAAAATCTTTTGGCAGTGACTGAATAGCCAGTGTTTCTGCAACAGAAAGTCGGCGAAGTTTGTAAGGGTGCAAGTGAACTTCGTTATTGCCATAACAAGCTGTTGGCGAATAACGCCATCGATGCAATCGCTTGAAAGATTTTTTTGAATCATCTCCTTCATCAACGGAAGCAAACCGCTTAAGGCCTGCTTTGGGTTGGAAATAGTGTTTGGCATTGGGATGGTTGAGAACGTCATTTTTTTGGAACCAAAATTCTACCGTTAAATCTTGGGGAATGCCATCAGGACAAGGCACGAAACCATCATCTGCAAAGGCCGTTCTATCAGGCCAAGGATGAGAAAAAATTTCTGATTTGGGATATAATACCTGACTTTGCCAAGGAAATAAACTTTCGGCTAACATTTGGCTTTTTTCCTCTAGGGAAATGCCCAGATTTCTGACAAGGTTTTTTCTAAATCCAATCAAAATAATTCTATCCCTATCTTGCGGAACACCGTATTCTATCGCATTAATTAAACGTTCGGCAAAAACGTATCCAGACTCATACAACTGATTTTTGAGTTCGTCGTAAAAAGCTTTATGTTTTTTGGTTCTCCACAAACCTTTGACATTTTCAAATAAAAAGAAATCTGGCTGCTGCTGACAAATCAATTCAATGTAGGAAGCTGAAAGTTGACCTTTATCTCCTTCCCCACCTCGGTTTTTGCCACCAATAGAAAAGTCAGGACAAGGCGGCCCCGCGATAAATCCCACAATATCGTGATGCTTGCGGGCATCCTGCATTAATTCCCGCAGCCGAAAAGCTGGTTCTCCCCCTACAAGTCGAGTTACATCTGCTTCCTCTCTTTCGCAATATCCGTATTCTGGTAGTGGCAAATTCATGCACTGCCGAGAATAGCGGTATGCTTGCATGAAAGGTGGGAAAATTTCATTGACATACGCTACATTAAAGCCGATCGACTCAAAGCCCAAATCGAGGAAGCCTGAACCTGAAAAAAATGAGAAAATACAGGGGATGGGGAATTGGGAATTGGGCATGGGGAATTGGTAATTGGTAATTGACCGGGGCGGGGCTGGTTTATGAGATTATTAATTTGAGGCGATTATTATTTATAAAACCAGTCCCTACAAACCTCACAAAAATCACACAATATTATTACAACCATTGGCCGCCTCGGAAACGCCAGTGGGGAAACAAAATCCGCATCAGTGTTTGCGATGCCAGATAAATAGCCAGCCACACTAAACTATAATGCAAAGCAAAAGCTCCCAAGTCAAAATCTTGTGCAGGTATCCCCGGCAAACCGATAGTTTTGATTAAAAATAACACAAAAAGTGCTTCCAAAATCCCAGCGAGCAATTGAAATGCGCCGGGCCAATCTCGATCCCAGCGGTACTGCTGGATGTAGATATATAAGGCATCCCAGCCGATGCCAAAAATCGCTATATACCCTAAAATCCCGAAAAATATCGAGCCTGATTTACCAGCGATTAAACCTAGAAAAAATGGCAGTGTTACTAAAACGCCGACTGTTGCAAATAATAAAATTCGAGTTTGCCATCGACCAAATAAGGTGGGAGTCATTCGATTTTAGATTTTAGATTTTGGATTTTAGATTGAATGCGAAATGGTTTTGTTTCTAATCAATCTGGAGATTTATTTAACATCCACTTCCACCACTGCACAAACGATCGCCAAACACTCAATTTCCGCACACCAGGAGATCGGTTGGCGGCCAGACTTTCCACCGATCGCAAGGCGGCGTATTGCAAGCCCAAAAAACTGTCTACCGGCGCGTAAGGCCCCCCCAAAGTAATCGCACCGGCTGCGTATACTCGGCCTTCTGTGTTGCTAGCAGAAGAATTCCGCAATTCGGGCACTTCAAAATCGTTGTTAACACTCAGCCGCCCCAAACCGTTGAGGGGAAGATTGTATTGAACTACCAAATCGTTTAACAGGGGACTGGTTTTTACCTTAGCGTCCAAACCCGTAGCATCAATAATAAAATCAGCTTCTAACTTAATTTGCCCCTTGAGTTCCTTCTCCTGAATGTACGTCACCGTGCGATTTTGACTGTCGCGTTCGACTCGCTCGACTTCCCCGAAGGTAATTTGATACCATCCTTGACTTAAACCTTCTTTGACAATCCGCCGCCAGTCGCTGCGCTGGGCTGTAGTAGTGCCGCCCCAGTCGGTGAGCAACTGCGGCCGCAATTCAGGGGCGGCTTGTTCCAAAAGTACGCGGAGTTCCCCGCCCCAGCAAGCTTTCGGCCAGTTAAAAGGTTGAAATTCGTAGTGATTTTCGACTCTTCGCTCAGCGAGCTTAAATTTGTTACCTTGAGGTTTGGGCGATCGCATCAAATGCAATACTTGAATGTTGCGGTTCCGCTGTCGCGCTTCGTAAATTCGCTGCACCACCCGCGAAGCCACAATTCCCCGGCCTCTTATTAACACGCTGCCGCCGCTGGCCTCCAATTTTTCGTAAACCCCGTCGTGCTTTTCGTAAGCGTTGACAACCGACTCAAAATCCTGGGTTTTTTCGCGGTAAGCTTGCAAATCGGGCAGAAATTGAATGGCGGGATAGCCAGTGGCTAAGTGTACGTATTTGGCGATTAAAAAAGCGTGCTCGCGGTGATCTGCATTTGATCGAGAATAAGCGATCGCGTACCTGCCGTCATCTGTTTTGCGAATTCCCCGCACTCTACCGTAGCGAAACATCTGATTCCACCCAATTCGATCGACTTCCCTGTCAATAGAATCAAACACATTCACCGCGCGAGGCGTATAAGTTTCGGCAAAAGTCGGTTCAGCAAACACCTGCCACATCAACTTCAACGACATCCCCACACGCCCCTTGAGCAATTCCTGCCAAGCTTCCCGCAAAGCATAGGGAGGCCACCCCCAAATGTTGTCTGGACAAGAGTCAGAATTCGAGCGTAGGCGTTCCCGCAGCGGAATTTGAGAATTCAGGCATAGACGCAGATAGCGGGCGTAAGGCTGGTTTTCCATGCCCAAAATCGCAATTCGATCGATTTTCACGCCGCAAATTCTCAGCAAATCCACCCAAATAAAGCTGCCCAAACCACCGCCAACTGCCGCCCAATCAACTTCTGTCACAGGGAGTCCCATAGATTGGAGCGATCGCATTGACACTTGAGAAGCTTGCAAAAATGCGATCGGCGGAAATTCTCTCCTACTACCTGTTTGAGGAACCTGCAACATTATTTGCTGGCCCAGTGCGGGGTCTGGGCCATTAGTCTGCGGGTTAAAGAAAATGTGAGAATTGACCGACGGCGTTTCAGGGGAATTAACAGCAAAAGAAATGCCGATCGCGTAGGGCCCAACTTGCAGCATATCCCCGTTTGCCAGCACGCAACGGGTTTGGCGAATGCCGTTAACAAAAGTACCGTTGCGGCTACCCGTGTCAGTAAGTAAAATACTGTTACCTTCGCTGCCAATCACTGCATGAAAGCGAGAAACTTGACTGCTGCTGAGGGCAATTCGAGAAACTCGTTTCCCGTTGATTGTGGCGGGCATAGCTTCAAAAATTCGTCCCAAAGCGATGGGTAAGTCGAGTATGGGGGATCGACAATCCCCCGTAGCTGTATCTGTCCAAGTCAGTCGCAGGCGCAAGGGTTGAGAATTCATGATTATTTTTTAAACATCAGCCATCGGCTTTGAGCTTTCTGCAAAAAAAGATTTGTGAAGTTGAGAGTGTTTAGCGGATAGCCCTATTTTCCCTTTTTCTCATATGTGGCACCATTGTCAATTAGCCTTTTATGAACAGGCTTTCCGGCCTGTTCCAGAAGAAAATTCACTCTTTGTGGAACGGGCATCTTGCCCGTTCTTGAGAATGGTGCAACATCTCAGTTTTTCCAACTTTCACGGAGAAATCACCACACTCGCCGCCGCTGCCAAAGAAGTACCGCACCACGGACACCCCGCATTCAACTGTGCGTAAGGCGCAATTCGGCTGCATTTGGGACACTGCAAACCATATTTTGAAGGCCCCGTCGGCTGAAAGTTACCAGGTGCGGGAGGCCCAGACAGCAAAACTGTCTGGGGCGCGGCTAGCTGCACCTCCGTCACATTCACCACCTCGATTTGCACTTGGCCTAAATGGATGTGACTTCCCGAGTTCAATTTTGCTTCGCCTTGGGCGAGCATTTTTCCATCTACCAGCGGCGGATTGCTTTCGCGCAAATTCCGCACTGCATACTCCTGCAATTCCTGATTAAAAAATATTTCAACGTGCAGCCCCGATACGCTGGGATGCGAAAATACTATATCGCACTTCGCCGGATCGCGCCCTAGCCTCACGGTTCCCGGATTTTTGCTCGGCTGTCCGTTTTCAATTGTCTGAGTTTGACGCACCCCAGCTTCTGTCCATGCTAAAGTGAGCTGGTTTGTCATGATTGTATAGTTTGCTCAAAAAGATAAAAAAATATTAACTGATTTATTTTGAGGACGGAGTTCCTCACAAAAAAACTTAATTATAATTATTGACGCCGACTCGATCGCACTTCTAAAAATATTATGTACAGCTATACAAAAAAGCCCTGAATTCGGGGCTTTTAGTGCTCGTATTGGCTTTTTTTGAGAGACTGAATCGCGCTTGCCAGCTTTTCTTTACCGTAAAATTATTAACCGCAGTGCAGCTTGGTTAAAAAATTGCTGTTCAAGATTTGCCAGCGATTGCTAAAAACTAATTCCTGTGGGGTTTTCACATTTGCGAAGCTTTGGTGCGCTAGTGACGAATTTTGGAGGTTGGACGATCGAACTACCTCGGTAACTTCGATCGCCCTACCTCCTCAAACGTTTACTGTCCTAGTGCTATCTCTCACGCTGCAACTGTGCAATCTTTCATTACAGGGCCAGCCTTGAGAGACTTAAGCTTCGCTCTTGCGGCTTTTCCGACCGCCTTCGCGACCAATTTGAGCCATATGTTCACGATTTCTGCTGACAGCTTCGCCACCTTTTTGACCAGCTTGTCTGGCTTCTTCAGAGGTGAATTCGTGTGCAGTTCCTTTCTCGTGTGCAGCTTTTCCGCCTTTGCTAGCAATTGCGCGCTGTTTTTCTGCATCCATAGAAGCGAATCCGCGTTTGCTTTTCTCAGCCATGACTGTCTCCTTGTTTTTTTCTGATTTTTTAGCTCGATCGCGCCTTCGCCTCCCACTGTCGTGGTTACTCCCAGTCAGTGGTGAGATATCCGACGGTAAATTATGAAACCTCCTCAGACGAATCTAAGCTTTTGGTTTAACTCGCAGAATGAATATTTCATAACTTACAAATGTGAACTAAAAATAGTTCACGCCCGGGCACTATAGTTAGAGCCGCCAATTTTTTAAGCTGGTTACTGTCTTTCAATCATTCTATAAACCCCCCAACTTTTATACCTCTTTCTCAGGTATAGTCATTCTTTAGTTCGCTGGAAGGATGGAACCGAAAGCTGATTGGCAGTAGACTCATAGGATTTTTCGACTTAACCGCGCCCCCTCAAAAATTAAAAGTCCAAAGACGGATGCTTTTTTGGTCCTTTTACTTTTTTTTTGAGGCATTCCGCGCTTGCCACTGAGCCCTATGTTAGTTGGTCTGCCGATCGAGTGGTTTCTGGCAAGCGATATTTTGGGGCGCAGCGCAGGACGTACTCGATCGCACTTATCAAGTTTACCTTATGACCTATCGAAACATACATCGGTTTTACCCCTGTTTGCGTCCTTAGCGCTGCGCCTACCGTTGATCCCTCTAGCAGCAAGGGTTGCCAACTGCCCCGGTCGAGTCCGACTTCTGAATGTTCTCCAATAAATCGATTTTTGGCAACTCCGATCGTGGCAATCCCTGTCAAAACCCCCAAATGGCAGGCAAGACCGAACCTGCGGGGATGGGCTAGTCCTTGACCGTCGCACAATATCAAGTCTGGCCTCAAACTGATATTTTCTAAAGCTTCGAGAACTGCAGGCACTTCTCGAAAAGACAGGAAACCCGGAATATAAGGAAAAGTTGTAGGACTGCGAACCACAGCTTGCTGCTGCAATTGCAAGTCGGGAAAGCTCAGAACTGTTACAGCGGCCCGCGATAGGTCGTTTGCACTGTCGTAGCCGACATCTACACCGGCGACGTACCGAACTGTGTCCAGTTGATTTTCGGTAATTACCTCTGACCGAAGCTGTTCTTGAATGGCGATCGCCTCTTCAACTGTCTGCGGCCAAGGGTGTCGCTGCAACATCTTGATTTCTCCTCAACCGTTCTCATCTAAGCTTAACTTATTTTCGGGCATTTTTAAACTCAGATTTTTATCGTTTTTCGCTATAAATTCCCAACTTGCCCAAGGAGTCTTTTTTTCTACTCAGGAGGGTTGAGCAAGTCGGGCAGATGCCAATTCTACAAATAGAGTCTGTAGGTCGGAGAGGGAAATTCTATCTTTCGTGGCTTGCAGCAACCCGCAAAGGTTTTTGTGGCACGCACCTGCCATTTACCATTAAAATTTACCCAAAAATTAGCTGTTCAATTCTGATTTTTTCGCTTTCTAGAAAGCTTTCTCTTTCCGATCGCCATTTGATCGCTTGTCAAAGAGCGATCGAGCTATCTATCTACTTCTGCTCTATCTAAAAAAATCCACTTTGTCAAGATAATTGAAACATTTATTCATCAATAATCTCACCCAGCTATAGCAATCCTAAATCATTGGTGAATTTCTTACTCCCTCCCCGAACCCGCAGGGAGGGTTGGAGTGGGGTAAAAATTTACGACTCCTGCAAGGATTGCTATACAAGTGCCATTTTTCATCCCCGCTCATCGAGCTAAAAGATTCCCACACCCTAGTAAATATATGACTTTTGTGAAAAAAAATCAATGAATTTATGAGTTGTTGCACCCTTAACATGAAGTTATAATCTTAGATAATATCGAATATAAAACTAACGTCAAGTAATACAACATAGGTGAATCAACATATGAAAACCATGAAAAGTGTTCAGTACAACCTAGCTCTCTACATCGTCGGTGGCATCGTCTTCATCATCGCCGCCTTAATTTTAAGACCTTTTGCCATCGTCGGCGCAGGGGAACGCGGCGTCATGATGCGCTTCGGCAAAGTTCAAGACGCGATATTAGATGAAGGCATCCACCCAATTTTACCGATCGTCACCTCTGTAAAAACTATCAGCGTGCGGGTACAAAAAACCGATTTAAAAGCAGATGCAGCATCCAAAGATTTGCAAAGCATTACTACAGATTTGGCCGTCAACTGGAATGTTGACCCCGCCAAAGTAAATCAAGTTTTCCAACAAGTGGGAGACGAAGAACAAATTGTTACCAGCATTCTGAGTCCGGCAATTTCGGAAGTTCTCAAAGCAGCAACTTCTAAAAAGACTGCCGAAGAAATAATCACTAAGCGCACGGAACTCAAAACAGAAATCGACAACAGCCTCAAAAAGCGTTTGGAACCTTACGGTGTGATTGTCAGAGATGTTTCCTTAATAGATTTTGGCTTTTCTCCAGAATTTAGCAAAGCCATCGAATCCAAACAAATAGCCGAACAAGAAGCTAAACAAGCAGAATTTACAGTTCAAAAAGCAACCCAAGATGCTCAAGCTGAAATTAACCGTGCTAAAGGTAAAGCTGAAGCTCAACGCTTGCAGCGGCAAACATTAACAGCCGAAATTTTGCAGCAGCAAGCAATTGAAAAATGGAACGGCCAGTTTCCGACAGTAATGGGAGGAGGCGGAACTTTGCCATTAATTAATATTGCGCCGCCGACTTCTCAAGGTGCAACTCCTGCTAAATAAGCTGCTGCAGATCATGATTGCCAGGGCGCGGGGAGAAGGGGAGAGGGGGAGAGAGTCTCAGGGGGAGAAGAATAGAGGGTTTTTCACTGCGGAAGTGAAGATGTGCTTTTTTAAATGCCGAACAGCAAGGGTAGAAAATACAACTAACCACTAAGGTGAAATCTCGCTTACTAAAATGCGGAGATACAATTTACGTTGCGCGAGTCCTGAAAAACGTTAAAGTAAGAAGCAACTCGGAAATTGTAAAGGTTTGCTTGAAAGTTCGGCTGATGGGAGATCGGGAGAACCAGTCAATTTCTAATTTAGGTGAAGTGGGGAGTGCCGACGATCGCCATACTGCATCAGAAGCACTGTGGCTAAGCGATCGAGCTTTGGCAGCTACTAGCAGTGGCATTGTCATTGCTGACGCTAATGCACCAGATTGTCCCATAATTTATTGCAATCCGGCCTTTGAACGGATGACGGGTTACTGCGCCAGTGAAATCTTGGGGCGTAATTGCCGATTTTTGCAAGGCCCGGATACCGATCGAACTACCGTAGCTAAAATCCGCGAGGCCCTGCGCCAAGGTCGAGAAATCCAGACACCAATTAAAAATTACCGCAAAGACGGCACTCCTTTTTGGAGCAAATTATCGCTATCTCCCGTGCGAGACGACAACGCTAATTTGACTCACTTCGTAGGAGTTCAGTCGGACTTGGCGGAACCCATATGTGAAGTGCAGCAAGCATTGCAGCAAGCTAACGACCAACTGCAAACGATTTTGGAAGCAGTTCCGGGAACAGTATCTTGGATTAGCTCGGATTTGCGATATTTGGGGGTTAACCAGCACTTAGCCAAACTGCATGGTTTGCGGCCGTCGGCTTTCGTCGGTCAAGATATTGGTTTTCTGGGCGCTAGCTCGGATTTTAACTCTTTTGTGGTGGAGTTTTTTGCCGGCGACGCTACGGAAGCGGTTAAAGAACTCAGCGTTAAGCTACAAACCGACGGGGGACTGTCGGAGGGATACTATTTGATTGTGGCTCAAAAGTACGATCGGGGCAAAGCAGCTTGTCTGGTAGGGATTGACATTACCGAGCGCAAGCGGGCAGAAGAAGCTCTGGTGCTGACTCGCAAGGCGGTGGAAAGTTCGAGTGATGCGATCGGCATCAGCGATGCGAACGGCACTCACATCTATCAAAATCAAGCGTTTTCTCAGCTATTTGAATGGGATACCGCAGAGGAATTTAGACTAGCCGGAGGTATATCGGCAGTTTTTGCTGACCCCGCAGTCGCCAGGGAGGTACTCGACACGATCGCCCAAGGTTATTCTTGGTTTGGTGAAATTACTAACTGCACTAAAAGCGGTGAAACTTTGCAAGTTTTGCTGCGGGCCGATGCTATTAAAGACCGCACAGGGAAAATTGTCGGTCTGATTTACATGAATACCGATATTACCGACCAAAAGCGCACGGAACAAGAGCTGCGGCAAAGCGAAAAGCGCTTTCGATCGTTGATTGAAAATGCTAGAGATATTATTGTGATTCTCGACGAGAAAGGTTTTTGCCGCTATGTCTCTCCTTCTCTAGAGCGGATTTTGGGCTACCCGACGGCGGAAGTGCTCGGCAGATCTATATTTGACTTGATTCACCCTGACGAATTGCTGATAGTGGATCAAGTGTTCAAAGGTGTCATGCAAACGCCGAGAGTTAGCCAAGGAATGGCCGAATACCGAGTGCAGCACAAGGACGGTTCCTGGTGCGTGTTGGAAGCGGTGGCGACGAATTTGCTCAACGAACCTTCGGTGCGGGGAATTGTGGTCAACTGTCACGATGTGACTGAGCGCAAGATGGCTGAAGAACAACTGTTGCACGATGCTTTGCACGATGCGCTGACAGAGTTGCCCAACCGTGCTTTGTTGACTGACAGGTTGGGACAAGCTTTTGCCCGCGCCCAACGGCATTCGAGCGAGCAGTTTGCGGTGCTGTTTCTGGATTTGGACAGGTTTAAGGTAATTAATGACAGTCAAGGACACCGTACGGGCGATCGGCTGTTGGTGGCTGTGGCTCGCCGTCTCTTGACTTGTTTGCGCCCAGGGGATACGGTGGCTCGTCTGGGGGGAGATGAGTTTGTGATTTTGCTTGAGGAAATTAAAGGTGTTGATGAGGCGATCGCCCAAGCAAAGGCAATTCTCAAAACAATCGAACGACCGCTTTATTTGGAAGGTAATAAAGTTTTAATTACTGCTAGCATTGGCATTGCTTTAAGTACCAACAAATATCAGTGGCCGGGAGATATTTTGCGCGATGCTGATATTGCGATGTACCGGGCAAAAGCTCTCGGTAAAGCTCGCTACGAAGTTTTTACCAGTGCGATGCACACTCAGGCTGTGGCTTTGATGCACTTGGAACACGATTTACGGGAGTCGGTTGAAGAACTAAATTTGAAATATTCGATAGTGGATTTTGCCTGTGGGACGGCGGCGGAAAACTTGCCCATGAGTGAAATCGATCGCAGATTGGGGCGTCCGAAGCCGCAATTGCCTACTTTAAAATTGGAATGTCCTTTTACTGTTTATTATCAGCCGATCGTTTGTTTGAAAACTGGCTCTGTTATCGGATTTGAGTCTTTGGTGCGCTGGCTGCACCCGGAACGGGGTTTAGTTTCCCCTATGGAATTTATTGCGATGGCGGAGGAAACAGGGTTAATTATGCCTTTGGGTTTGTGGGTTTTGAACGAAAGCTGTCGCCAAATTATTCAGTGGCAAAGTTTGAATTTACCTGTGGGAAATTCGCGGCTGACTGTAGCAGTAAATCTTTCCGGGAGGCAGTTTGCGGAACCCGAGTCGATCGAGCAAATTAAACAAGTTTTGCAGGAAACGGGTGTTGACGCTCGGTGTTTGAAGTTGGAGATTACTGAGAGTGTGGTGATGGAAGATGGGGAAGCGGCGGCGGCGATGCTTTCGCAGTTAAGAGACTTGGGTATCGGGCTGTGTATTGATGATTTCGGCACTGGTTATTCGTCTCTGAGTTATTTGCACAAGTTCCCGATTAATATTTTGAAGGTCGATCGCTCTTTTGTCAGTCGCATCGGAGAAAAGGGTGAAAATTTGGAAATCGTGCGGGCGATCGTCATGCTGGCCCGCAGTTTGGGGATGGAGGTAGTCGCAGAAGGTGTCGAAACCGCCGTCCAATTGGCTCAAATGCGGGCGATCGGCTGCGAGTACGGTCAAGGGTACTTTTTCTCTAAACCTCTCGACAGTGAGGCAGCTACAGCCTTGTTGAGGCGATCGCCCAAATGGTGAACTGAACTAAACATTTAACCGGATCAAATTGCTTGATTGTCAATAAGGGCGATCGATCTTTTCGTACTCAATGCCTTGAGTGTTAAAATCAAAATTGAGTATAATAGAAAACTATCGAGATAGGTAAAAATATATGTCTCAATCTATTGTACCCGCAGTCGAAGAAAAACAGATCGATACTTCCCCGACATTAACTTTTGAAGAGTACAGAGTTTATCAAAGCAATGACGATGTACAATATGAATTGTACAAAGGCAAATTAATACCGATGGCAACGGCTAGCGCATTACATACAAGCATCTGCGAATTTTGGGTTTATAAATTGCAGCGTTACCTAGCGGAACACAATCTTGACTTAGTAGTAAAAACTTCTGTAGGAGTCAGAACAGAAGATGCGACATCGCGAATTCCCGATGTGGTTGTCTGCACAGAAAGTTTGTGGCAACAAGCTCTAGCAAGACCTGGTTCTGGCATCTTAGACTTGAGCGAAACACCTTTATTTGTAGTAGAAGTAGTGAGCCAAGATCGGCGAGCAGATTATGTAGTTAAACGAACAGAATACGAACAGGCTAACGTGCCGGAATATGTGATTGTTGATCCGACACAAAACAGACAGCGGGTGCGAGTTATGGCATTTCCCGAAGGTGATGACGTTTATACACAGGTAGATTACTTGCCGAGTGAGGAAATGGTATCTGTAGTATTTCCCAATCTGAGATTATCAGTCAATGAAATTTTAGATCCGCCATTGGTAGAGGGGTTAATTAAGGCCGAACAAGCTCAATTGCAGAAAGCTGAAAGGTTGGCGGCGAGGTTGCGGGAATTGGGCGTAGATCCTGATGCTGTGTAGGAAATTGGATGAAGTACGTGAAGCGAAGTTATCCCGCTCTTAATCGCCCTTGACGTATCTCAATCATCTAGGGGCAAGTCGCGCAGGAAATAAAAGTGATCGCGCCCTAAATCTTCGCCTTTAATTCGCCCTAAGTAACCCGTCAAAGGTGAGGAAAGTTCTATTAAAATTTGGTGCATTTCTTCATATTTTAAAGGGTGGGGCGACATGGAAAAGGCATAAGCACCGTGAAGCTGATTAAATTCAACACTTGTTGATTTTGTTCTTTCCAAAAAGTCTTTGACTAGCTGAACTATGTGCGATCGCACTTTAAGCTTTTCGCGCACATCGTCAATATAGCGATTAACCTTAGCATCGGCTTCCTCACCAAACGGCTGTTGTTCTAAATACGGTTTTAACTGCAATAAATCGATCGAACCTGGTTGCTTAGCTTTCAGTTCAACCAGCTTTTGCAATGTTTCAGGGCGAATTACGTTCATGCGGTTTCCGATAGCAGTTTGTTTAGCGTGTCTATTTAGCTGACCAGCGGCCATAATTATCTTAATACAGCAGTCGTATTGTTCCTGGAGATGCTTATGTCCTAACTTAATAAGTTGCGCTGGCGTTCCATCAGCTACGGTTTCACTTTTGGTAGCTTTGCATTCTCCCACTACCTGATAGGGAGTTTCACAGTAGAAATCTAATCCGCCAGCACCGCCTGTTGATTCTGGATCGAGGCTAGCTTCGGGTTTATTGTTAGAATTGGCAAATCCTAGCTTGATAAAACTTTTGCGGACTAACTTTTCAAATGTATTACCATCGCTAGAGTTGCCAATTCGTGCAATTGTTTTAATCCAATCTAAATCCGGTTTGATTGGTTTTACAGGCTTGTCGCTACTCCAACCTAAAAATATTTTGATATCATCGTTGAGCTGATTGGCAGCTAAATTGATACTACCAATTTGCTCAACTTGCAACTGCAAAGCTTCTAAATCTTTATAAGGATAGACTTCTCCACCCACCAAAAGAGCTTTACGCTGATAAAAATTAGCTTCAGAAATCACTGGAGTATCACTCTCGCGGTTCATTGCCATCACATCCTCACGCTGCGGCCAATAGAAGGCTCCTGACTCTGTTGGCCCATTGACTACGCAAGGATTAGACAGGCGATAAACTCGTAAAATCAATAGCTTGAGAACTTGGTATTGTTCAAAAATATGTTCCAAAGCTTCCAATTTCCAAACCGTTGACTTGGCAATCTTCTCTAGAAGGTACTTTTGTTGTGGATTAATCCGCCAATGATATTCACAACGCGCCCATACTTTAATCTGAATAGGATATGTTTGAAGTTCAGCAAATGCACTTTCCGCTTTCGTCAAATATTGAGTCTGATAGTATTGATCGAGGCTAAAATTATCAGGAAGGTGTTGACTGGGATAGAGCCAAAGTACCTCACCTTCTCTGATATTTTGCCTGAATGGTACAGCAATTAGCCTGCCTAATGTTAGCAGGTCAACATCACAAGCTGGTAATTGAATACCCTTAATGATTCCAAGATTCATATTAAGTAGGAGCGCTTAGAATTTCACAAAGTAGTGGATTTTTAGCAGCCAGGTTTAATTCTTGAACGAAGTCAATCACTTCCTGCTTAGTAAACCCGTAGTTCTCAGCCTCCTCGTAAATTTGATGAAGTGCTGCTAAAGGCTTGATCTCATCCTTCTTTAGAACAACAACTTCACCTCCTTGTTCCTGTACAAGTTTTTCTTCAAGCTGTTTGCCTTTCTTCCAACTGAGGGGAACGGGTGTTGAGCGGACTAAGCAACCACGAGTAATGTTATGTTTGGCATATTTCAACAGTCGTTGCATTACTGCATTGAATGTCATGCCAGTCAAAGTTTCGGAAACTCTGACTCCAATTCTTACTGCTTTTTGTTGAACTGCATCGTAGCCATCAATAATCAAATGTAAATCGTGACCTGCCTGATTAATATGTGTAACCGAAGTAATTATTACATTTTCTGTTCCACATTTAGGAATCATTGCCATTGTAGAGGCAATAATAGCAGCTAACTGGTCATCGTTTTTTTCGGGAACTGAAACTCGATTCAAGAGTTCATAATAAGAATCCAGAAACTCTTGCTGTTTATTGTTAATCGGGTCTCTCGTTGAAGTTCCTGGATCTACAATTTCCACTGAATCAAATTGTTCAGCACACCATTTCATCAAGTCTCGCACACCAGCAGCTTTACTTGCAATAGCTCTGATTTGATTAGCATCAAAAGGATGTAAATTAGGGTAATCATCAGAATTTAGATTATTGTTGCTGTGAAACCAAGCTAGCCTCAATTTAACAAGCTCTAACATCTGATCAGAAGTAGGTGGGTTTGTAGCTACAGACCTTTGTCCTACACGATCGGGTATGCCACTTCCCATTTGTTCAATTTCCTTCCATGTGTCGCTAATAACACAACAGAGGAGAAGTACATTGCTACATTGAAAGTAAATTCTATCTATGCAGCTAGCTACTATTTGAGCAGCGCTATCTCCGCAGTCATTACCGACACTAACTTGGTCTAGTTGATCGAAACAAATCAATACGGGTCGTGATGAAACTCCAGCAAGCTTACATATCTGCTCTATGAACCAAATAGACTTTGCATCTTGTTCTTGCTGCGAAAACTCTGGTAAACCCCTTTGCTTGGTTTCAGGATGATCTATACCTTGAATCCAAGCCATACCAACTTGAGCGATTGGAGCCGATTTAAATATGAGAAATAAAACGGCTTTCAAAAAATTAAAGTCAAGGTCATGTTGAGATTCTAAGATTGCTTCAATTACCTCATCAATAAATTCATATCTTTGAGGTTGGTTGAGATTTTGAATGAGGTATTTCCTTAATTCTTCAGGATGATGGCATTTTTCAAGATAGGGCTGGTATTTTTCTTCAAATTCTGTTCCCTTAAGAGTCGCAATCATAGACGCAGCAAGTTGCTGCCATTGCGTTACTCCTCTGACATCTTGGTGCTTAAAGCTGAGTGAAAGATGGAACCGCACATGGGAGTCAATTCGACTAGCGTTAGTAAATTGAGGAATGTAGGCAAATACAGAGCCACCGTCGCGCTCAATAGTTTTCCATATCCGGTGGATTGTATGACTTTTGCCTGTGCCTCTATCACCTCTGACTGCAATCCCGATTTTATCAGAATATTTTTGGCGGACTTCAGAAATTGCTTTATAGATTGTTTGGTCAACCTGTTGGTTGAGGTCAGGGAGATCAGTTACGACTTCACCCCAAACCTCATCCGCGCTTACGATGGGTTTCAATTTGAAAGGATTCGGCTGTTGCTTGCGTGCTTCTTCAAACGGTGTATACGGATCAGTCATTGTTTTGTGCCTCAATCTCAAGATGGTTTGCTAGCGAAAAATAAAAGACCTCTTATGTCATCGCTGATCGAGTCTTGCTTTTGTTCATCAGTTGCTCCACGAGCCTCTCCACTTTGGAGATAAAATAAACGATCGGCCTGCATCTGCATAATCAAGTCTTTGAAATTCTCCCGGCTCACCTGTTCCCCTAGCTCACGGCGCAGATGCCAGATTGGGACAAGTCCCATGTAGTTGTAGCCTTTGTCCAATTTGTCAAATAGGGCAAGGGCTTGGGACTTAAAATCTTCATAGGATGCGATCGTCCCTACATCCCCCTTCCCTTTCTCAACCCGAACACTAGCCGCACCATCCTGATGCCGAATCCACTTCAACAAAGAATTTCCCAGCCGAGTACCAATTTGAGAACCATCAAACTCAAACAAAGAATCCTTACTTTTCAAGCCTTCCGCTAAAACTTCTTTCCCTTTCGCCGTCAATTCCACCAGCGTCACCCGATTTACTAGCGAATACTCGATCGCCCCAGTCGCCTGCAATTCGCCGAGCACTTCCAGATATCTCTGACTCGTCTCATTAGTGCGAACAATCCGCTTAGTCAACTCCCCCTTTTTCACCTTCATCTTCCCGCCGCTCAAATCCCACAAATTCAGCAGTACACGAACTTTAGCCTTCGCATCCCACACCGCTTGCTCTTCCGGTGTCAAAGGTTTAGGCACCGCAATTTCATCTTTCTCAGACATATCTATACCTTTAAATACTTGTTTTTACTTTTAAAGTTTACCAGAAACCTTGCTGGCAAACATTTAAACTTTTCCGCAAAAATCCGCGCGAGGCTACGCACAAGTTAGGCAAATTTAATTTAAAAATAATAAGGATTGACTAAAATTGAATTCTTTGATAAAATACCAACTCGAACAAGCGATCGCACTTCAACTTCTCTGCACCAAATGCGATCGAAACAATTTTAAGCACAGCCCGCTAGGCTCTAGCAACCTCAACAAATGTAGCGATCCCAACCGCAGCTAATAACCCGGAAACCAGCGTAACTGCGACTTTAGTTCAATGCTCGATTCTGCCTTTAGAAAGACGAATTCAAGTTAAACATCTTGTTACATTGCAATGGCAATCAAAACATTGAACAAAATTTTACCCATGAAAACTATTCCCGACCAAATTTCCAACATCAAAGACAAACTTCCCGACTTTACTCCCACACCTCCCGGTTTAAAAGCTCAAGCATCTAGCCACGACCTCAAAGCCCGTTTAGATTGGGGCGAACCCGGACTCACAATCATCGACGCTCGTGATTTTGAAAGCTTCACCAAAAGCCACATTACCGGCGCGGTAATGATGCCAATGGACGAATTAGTCGGCCGAGCACAATCGAGTTTAGAACCCATCCGCGATATCTACATTTACGGCGAAAACGACGAACAAACCGCCGAAGCCGCCAATCTTCTCCGTGCAGCAGGCTTTAGAAAAGTAGCCGAACTAAAAGGCGGAATTCCTGCTTGGAAAGCCATTGACGGCCCCACGGACGGCGCTGTCGAACACAATACTCCCGGCCCCGACGCCTATAACGTTTTTTCTCGCTTGCAACACCACGCCGAAGCTCAGAAAATCAACAAATAATCACACCGAATACCTAGATACCCGACTTATTGAAGAAGTTGGGTATTTAACCAAATAATTTGTTTGTAGTAAGGAATCGAACTCTCTCTTAAAGCTTGCAGTCACTAAGCACTAAAGTCCTTACTACAAACTTAATTGCGATCGTATAACCGGACTAGATATTAACATTCGCGGACGCAAAAGTGCTTTAACAGGCTACTTATAGCGTAAAGTGAATAATGCACATTCTACATAAACAAGTGTGTGTAGCCAAGACTGATTAACACTCCTTCCTCGCGTCCAAAAATGCTTTGACTTCCCTTAAAACTTGCCGATTCCCATCAAAAGTAATCAGCTTAACTGCATCCTCAAAGGAACTCCAGGCCGAATTTTGAACTTCCTCTACTTGCAACTGAACTTCCATTGAATTTACAAAAGCCAAAAAGTAAGTAACAGTCTTTTCAATTGATTCCCCTTCCTTCGCAGAGGAATAATGTTCCACAGAACTAGGCTTCCCTTCCTTAACAAAGGAATAACGTTCCACAAAACTAGGCTCCTCAAGCACTTCACAATCGCGGATGCCAGTTTCCTCCTCAAACTCCCGCTTCGCAGTTTCTAGCGCCGATTCTCCCGGATTCGCGTGACCTTTTGGAAACGCCCAATGTCCGGCTTGATGTTGAATCAACAAAAACAAACTATCAGTTTCAGTCGCAAAAACTGGCACAATGCCAAAAGCTTCATCTTTCATCTTTTTACTGACACGATTTTACATATCAAAACTAATATTACCACCCCAACCGAGTCGGCTGTTCGTAAACCCGCTTCAAAGTATTAACATCCCTAGCTGAAATAGGCGGAGGATTTCTCACCTGAGAAAAATAAAGCACATCAGTTTCCATCAAACTGTGACCCCAAATTCCCAAAGCGTGACCCAACTCGTGCCGCGCCGTCGCCGGAATATACTTACCCACTTGAGTCGGATTCAAATAAACCGAAAACCGATGAGATAACACAGTTTTATCCCCATCCCGACGGGCGTACAATTCATAGGTAGCCTCTCCAGAACGCGATCGCAAAACCCCTTGACGCAAAGGCGGAGCCCGACGTAAGATCCTAATATCAGCCACCTCCGAACTATCCACCACTTCCAAAGGCAAATAAACCCCCCATTCCCGGACAACATTCAACACAGCCGCCACCCATTCTTCAGACCTATTAGCATCAACTGGACGCTCAACATAAACCTGAATCGGAAACTTAGACCATAGCAAATGACCGAAATTCGGTGGCTTAACCTGGTCAAAATAATCACCGCTATCCGTGGAATCTTGCCAATTCGCTAGCATTGGCGGCAAAGGGTGAACCTGTGGATGCGGCAAACTATTCGGGAGAGGAGAAAGACTCGCCGCCGGACTATTAACCTGAGTAAAAATTATCACGCTAAAACAACATAAAGCCAATCCCAAACCGGCCAGCAATCGAGGTTTTACTGTAACTTTCCACAACCGCATTTTGCAACCGCAAATAGACAAAAATACACGAAAATAAACGCAGATGAACTTGATATTATCTGCGTTTATCTGCGTTCATCTGCGGTTAAAAATCCAAATCTTATAACTTAGGCGCCAACCAACCAGCACTCAAAATCACAGTCAAACCCATAAAAACAATAGACAGACCCCAAGTAATCCGGTTCAGACTCGTTTCTGCACTTTTGGCGCTGGTAAACAATTGAGCTTGTCCGCCAATCCCTCCAATGCCATCGCCTTTAGGACTGTGCAGCAACACAAAAACCACAAGTCCTAAAGCAGACAAAGACCAGATAACTTGTAACACAGAAACAATATTCATAATCTGGAGTAATTGGTAATTAGTAATCGGTAATTTATTATCATATCAAATTTGGTCGATCGCGCACAAACTCCTCCGGGACACAGCATCGTGCCCATTGTTGTCGAATTAAGCTGTTAGTAGTCCGCCAGTCCGCCAGGGAATGAATTCCCTGTCTCAAAGCCCAAGTCCTCTGAAGAGGACTCATGAGTTTAAAAATTGTTCTTCTCAGTCCTCTTGAGAGGACTTTTGCTATGAGGCAGGGGTTTCAACCCCTGTCGGACTGTCGGACTATGGGTTATACCTTAAATTGACACCAATGCACAACGCCTTTGTCCCTACTGCTGCGTCCCTACTACAATCGGACTCGCACAGGAGTGCGATTGGCGCGAACTTCAAACTCAGCCGATCGAATCATAGAACGTCCCGTCATCTCCGGGGGCTGAGGCAACCTCAACAGCTCCAAAATTGTCGGCGCAATATCCGCCAAACAACCATCCGCCCTCAGAGGAACATCCGTTCCGTGACCCGGAATCTTCCGACCTTCACCCTCTACCAGAATAAACGGCACGGGGTTAGTAGTGTGAGCCGTCCAGGGATTCCCGTCCTCGTCAAACATCTGCTCAGCATTTCCGTGATCAGCAATAATAATTGCCGTTCCCCCAGCTTTACTAATGGCGCTCAACAGCCGCCCCAAACATTTATCCACAGTTTCGATCGCAATTATCGTCGCATCCATCATCCCCGTATGACCAACCATATCCGGGTTAGCGTAATTAATCACCATAAACGAATAGATGCCTCTTTCCAAAGCCGTCACCACCCCATCCGTCACCAAGTCCGCCGACATCTGGGGCGCCTCATCGTAAGTCCCCACCATCGGGCTCTGCACCAACTCCCGGTGTTCCCCGATAAAAGGCTCTTCCAGACCCCCATTAAAAAAATAAGTCACATGAGCGTACTTTTCAGTTTCCGCCGTCCGCAACTGCTGCAAACCGTGCTTAGAAATCACCTCGCCCAGAATATTGTTCAAATTCTGCGGTTCAAAAGCCACCATTACCGACAGTTTCGGGTCGTACTGAGTAAAAGTCGCAAACGCCAGGGGTTCAATTAACTGCCGTTCAAACCCCTTAAAATCGGGAGATACAAAAGCCTGAGTCAATTCTCTAGCCCTGTCCGGGCGAAAATTGAAGAAAATTACCCCATCGCCGGATGCCACTGCTCCGCGGGCAATTCGAGTCGGAACTGCAAACTCGTCGGTCACTCCTTCAGCATAGGAGGCCTGCAACACATCCACAGCCGATCGACCGTCAGGCGCACCCTCAGTCGTCATCACCTCGTAAGCGCGCTGCACCCGATCCCAGCGCTTGTCCCTGTCCATCGCGTAGTAGCGGCCGCTAATAGTCGCAATCCGACCCACCCCTACCTCTGCGATATAACTTTCAATCTTGCCTAAAGCTTCGACACCCTCTTTCGGAGTAGTATCACGACCGTCTGTAATCGCGTGAATGCAAACCTCAGAAATTCCCTGTGCCTTTGCTAATTGCAGCAAACCCTTAATATGACTGAGATGGGAATGAACCCCACCCTCGGAACAAAGACCAGTCAGGTGCAACTTGCCGCCCGTGGCGCAGACTTTTTCGCAAAGCTCAACCAGCGCCCGGTTGTTGAGCAAAGAACCGTCTTCCACTGCATCCGAAATCCGCACCAACTCTTGAGGAACCACGCGGCCCGCGCCCAGATTCAAGTGACCAACCTCTGAGTTACCCATTTGCCCGTCTGGCAGCCCTACCGCCCGACCCGATGTGTGAATCAGAGTGCTAGGATAAGCGGCCCAGAGACTGTCCATCACGGGTGTTTTCGCAGCGGCGATCGCATTTCCGTCTTTTTCTTCACGATAACCCCAGCCGTCTAGAATAATCAGCACTACAGGAGATACAGACGCTTGTGCCATGTGAATACCTTATTTACAATAATTAATTTCTCGATCGTCATGATTTCCGATTTTGCGGAACATCTGCCGCTAATCAGTTTACATATTTTCTAGGCTCCGGCTGAACAATGCCAACCAAAATTCCCTCAGCCACAGCATTTTGGGAACTTATTTCGACCGGCTTGGCGAATTGTTTAATTGATTGCCTTGGCTTGTACTGTGAATCGTTGTCGCAGACTGTTACCGATCTCACCAACAGCAGCCGTGCTTTTTTGGCCGGATTTCACGGATAGTTTAACCGTCGGTTGCTCTTGAAACACTAAGAACAATACCACATTTGGTTACATTTTGCTACCGCCTCAACCAATAATTTTAAAAGCCTTGACCGGGCTGCGAATCACTTTATAGGAAACGAGTTGAGCAAAAATCCCTTGCCTACTCCGCTCACTTTCAGCGAACATAAAATTCTACAACATCTTTTTTAATTTTGACATCGTAATTGCCAAAGAAATCGTGACCGAGCAGACCTATGGGCATTTGTTTCGCGATCGCCACTTCCACATTTTGGATCGCAGCACCCCCAACCCGAATCGATCGCACTCTACCGATCGGGAACTCGACAACGCTACCGTCAGCGATCCCCGCTCTCACGGTACGCACAGGCCTCACTCCCAGTGCAGTAGCCATCCCCTGAGTAATCAAAGTGCCGCTCGCCCCGGTATCGAGAATCATCTCAAAAGTTTTGTTGCCGTTAAATACCACGTCAATCACCGGCGTCCCGCCAGCGCGGCGCTTGATTTTAGCTTGAAATACCTGCGGATTCCCCGGTGGCTTCGCCGGTTGACTTGCTGGCGGTTTGGCACCAGGATTTGACGGGTTCCAAAACTGAGAGTACAATTCGCCAGTGGTGAATGCCGAGCCTGTTATAGTGCGATCGAGCTGCTGGGAACTCACATCGGGAACCAATGTCATCACCTGGGCTTCTGGCTGACGTGAATCAGAATGCACCTCGCGGCCCCCCACCGATCCCACACCCACCAAAACGGTTGCAAAAACAAAGCCCGATCGCCAAATCCTCTTGAGAATCACTTTTTCCATGATCTAATACCTTAATTGATTCAATATGTCGAACAATGACCGCCACTGATATCGTGACATACTCCCGAAAACCGATCGATCGCCCGATCAGATCGTCAGGAAAACTTGGCAATTTTCAAGCGATCGCATAACATCGAACACAGATAAACTGATAAACGGCAACAGGCTGTAATTGCATAACCTTGTTGGATATCTTGAAATTAAGCATTTGGGGGCGATCGGCAATGCACAAACTTTTATATTTTGCGACTATAGGACTACTAGCTTTCTCGATCGGAGGATGCGGTGGCGACGAGGGTAGCAACACAGCCAGCCCCAGCCCCAGCCCCAGTGCAGCCTCTCCATCTCCGACCGCCTCTGCCAGCCCCACCCCAGCAGCTCAGGCTTTCCCGTCCCCAGTAGTAGCCGCCCAGCCTCCAGGGTTAATTCGATCGACCAACCCAGACGAACGGGCCAGACAGGCTCAAACAAATATCGGCGACAACAAAGACAGGAATCCAACGCTTCCGCTTCAGCCCGTGCCCCAAGGCCCTGTGACAGCCAATCCTTCTCAGTTAGACCCCTTTGGGCCGCTGCCGCCGATCGTATTACAAATCCCTCCAGGAGCCAACGGAGCGGGTGGGACTACCTCAGAACTCCCCAAACTGCCACAGCGACAAGTTGCCGTGCTACCCGAACTTCCCGAGTTATTGGCTCCTCCCCCACTTAACAGGCCTAATCAGACGGTTATCCCCATGTCACGCACGGATCGTCGAGGACGCACTCAGCAACTACGAGATGGATCTGGAAATTTACTTCCCGAAGGTGATGGGGCGCAAATTGACTCGCGTCCCATAGTTCCAGGGCCAACTGCTCCTCGGTTAGGTGGCGGTGCCGGTGGCAGAAATGGTTCCTTACCCGGAGGCAGCACCGGGGGACAAATTGGCTTGCCACCCATAGTTCCGGGGCTAGATGCTCCTCAGTTAGGTCGTAATCGTACATCCCCGCCTGGACTCGAACCCATTGCAGCGAGACCCATAGGAGTGCCGGATCTGCCGGAACTACCAGTAGACAAGCGCCCCCCCCAATGGAGAGACCCCAATGCCAGGGTAAGAAGAGGTCCTGGCACTGGGCCAATAGGAGGTAGAGCCCAAGATGCGCGGAATCCGCAGCGTCGCCCTCCAGCACCCCCGCGCCCGCCCCAACCAATAGCAGCGAGACCCATAGGAGTGCCGGATCTGCCGGAACTGCCAGTAGACAAGCGCCCGCCCCAGTGGGTAGACCCAAATCCCCCGCCGCCTCCCGTGATCCCAGTAGTTCCGCCACCGCCTTCTACTGACCTCGCTACAGGCACCGAAGTCAGCGGGGTGGTAAAAGTCGGGAACGAGACGCAAGTGATTGTCAAAGTACCGAATGAACCAACCAGCCGATATGTCAAAGTCGGGCAGCGGCTGTCTAACGGGCAAGTGTTGGTGAAACGGGTCGATCTCAAGCAAGGAGCAGATCCGATCGTGATTCTGGAGGAAAACGGCGTTGAGGTAGCCAAAGGTGTGGGCGAAAAACCCGCCAGTCGCCAACCACAACCAGCCAATGCAGTTATTAGCCGTCTCCCAAATCCGAATAGCTCAACGCGACGCTGAAAATTGACAGTAAAGCAGGAAAAATGCTAAAGGCAAAAACTCTAATTTTTGCCTTTTTGCATTTAGGGCAGATCTCAAACCTGAAGGTAAAATTAGTACAGGGATTAAAAAATAGACGACTTTTCAGTGAGTATTAGCTTCTAGAAAATCCCTATTAGTAATTGAAGTTCAAGGAGATTGATCATGCTCGGTTCAATTCAAAAATTAGGGATGGTGATATTAGTTGCTTCTTCTATCGGCAGCGCTACTAATCTCTTCAATCCCCAGCCATCAATGGCTCAAGCAACACCTGATCCAAAACCCGAAGAAGAAAAACGCTCTCCCTTCTGCCAAGGCAGCCTTCCTACGGGAAGAGTGAAATGCAATTACGAGACAGGCGATAACTACGAGGGAAACTTCGTTAACGGCCTCCCCGACGGCAGCGGAGTTTACGTGTACGCTAATGGCGATCGCTACGAAGGACAATTTCGGAGGGGAGTGCCCAATGGTAGAGGGACATTCATTTTTAAAGATGATGGCCGCTACATAGGCGTGTTCCAAGACGGCACGATGAGATCTGGGACGGTGGTTTTCCCCAACGGTGAGCGCTACGTGGGAGACTTCGGAGTCGTCCAGAACCTTCAGACTAAAGTTATTAGCAGCCAACCAGCAGGGCGGGGTCAATTTTTTTATACTAATGGCGATCGCTATGAAGGACAATTCTTTGCAGGTTCCCCCTTTGGCCCAGGGGTATTAGTACGCAAAGACGGCACTCGCTGTTCTGGCAGGTTTTTTAATCAAGAACTTGATGCTAGTGTCACCTGCACTTTCCCCAACGGGACGCGCTATGAAGGAGAATTGCGAAAGGGAGTGCCTCACGGTGTCGGGACGATGATCGATGCTAGCGGTAGGCGCTTTCCGGGGGTATTTCGCAATGGCAAGCCCGGAGTTTCGTAAAGGATAAATGATTGAGGTTTTCAGCTAACTTTTGACAACAAATGGGATAAAAGACAAAGGACAGAAGAAGATAATATCTAACAGCGCATAGGAGCAAGTTGATTGATGATTTCCCGTTCTTGGACCAGTGGAATCGCTTTATTAGTTGCATCAGTGTTGGGAATTGGTAGTTACGCGACTTATCCTTTGCCCTCAATGGCGCAAGGAACAGAAGCTAGAACCGGCCGCTGCGTGCCAGCTATCGCTACAGGTAGAGTTAGGTGCGATTATGACAGCGGTGATAGCTACATCGGACAGTTCGTTAACGGTTTGCCCAGTGGCGCTGGGGTATACATATATTCCAACGGCGATCGCTATGAGGGGCAGTTCCGTCTGGGCAAACCAAATGGTCGAGGACAATTTATATTTAAGGACGACGCCCGCGTCGAGGGCATATTCCGAGATGGCAAAGTTAGTTCCGGGACCGCTATTTTTACTAATGGCGATCGCTATATAGGGTCGTTTTCTCTTGATCAAAAAGTAGGCGTGCCCACGGGACAAGGCCAATTCATTTTTGCTAATGGCGATCGCTTTGTGGGTCAATTTTTAGGAGGCAAGCCTTTAGGTACAGGAGCGTTTACCCGCGCTGACGGCAGTCGGTGTTCGGGACAGTTCTATACTCAAGAACTTGATGGCAGGGGTAACTGTTCGTTCTCCAACGGTATCCGCTATGAGGGAGAGTTACGCAAGGGATTACCTCACGGTAAAGGCACAATTATCGATACCAGAGGCCGGCGAATTCCGGGAGTATTCCGCGACGGCCAGCGGCAAGAGCAATAAACTGGGAATAAGTGCGATCTATTAGTAAGGGCAGGTTGAGGGCTAATAATTTTTGCACAAAACCTGCCATTGCTAGGTTTTAAAGTCAAAACTATTGATAATTTATGACCGGCTTTTTCTCAACCGAATTGCTAATGTTAAATATCCACTTAATCGAATTAATGGAGGCGTTTTGATATGACAACTACTGCTTCTGCTTCCGACCGTACCGGCCAGTTTCCCTTCGACTTTGCCCCGCAGCGGACTCAAGATGCTGATTTGTTGCGACAACTCAATTTTGTGCCCGGTTTGAAGGAAGTCTTGACTTTGCGCCAAGTTCATGCTTTGGAACACGCTACTGTTTGGGTACTAAGTCAATCGTTTGGTGCGACGACAGCAAGAACCGATAATGAGTTATTGGGCGGAATGTCCACAGACCAAGGGTTTTATCTTTATGGTCACGTTAACATTGCACAGTTGCGTCAGGCAGTGCGCGAGGCTTTGCAGCGGATTGCCAGCGGAGAGTGGGATTTAGCTGTACATCCCCGTTGTGGCACGAATTTGTCGGTGGCAATGCTGCTGACGGCAGGACTTGCTGTTGGCATCAATTTAGCCCTGCCTCGGGGGCCCATTCTGCAACTGTTAGGTTTGGGTGCAGCAGCGGCGGCAGCGGCTCAGTTAGCTCCTGATGTGGGAGCTCTGGCTCAGCGGTACGTCACAACTGCTATTCCGTTTAATTTGAGTGTGGTTGATATTACTTTAAGTCACGACTTCTGGGGACGCGAAGCTCATTTTGTGCGGGTGCGTTGGGTTGAATAGTTGCACAGTATCAAGCGCGATCGATATATCTAACTCATCTGCATTAATCTGTGTTTATCTGCCTGTATCTGCGGTCAAAAAAATAGAATTTTGCAACCGCAGATGACAAGCGATTGACGCGGATTCACGCAGATGAAAAGCATAGATATCTGAATAATTCCGATGCAGAGCGGATTTGATATAACTAATAACAATTAACTTATGACTTCTGGGTCATCCAAGCTTCTAAATGCGATCGGGATCTACTCCTAATTCTCGCAACCTCACCGCCAATCTTTCAGCACGTTGTTCAAGTTCCTGGAACCGAGCTTGTTCCGCTTTAATCAACCCTTCAACTAATGGCGGAGACAGTATTTCATTCACTGATAATGTCAGATTTGGAAATACTACAGACACCATTTGTTGCCCCGGCACAAAATCTGTCTGGGTATAGATGTCTTCACCTTCAGGAAAGGCTAGAACTCGCACCAGTTCTTTGTTAGGTGTAGGGTCAACAATTACATATTCAGGTACGTTAGCTAGTTCGTACTCAGCTCGTTTAATCACATAATCGGCACGCCGATTTTGACTCACTACTTCTATGACTAACAGGGGCTTTTCCTCAAAATCGAGGATACCCGAACCTGGTCTAGCAGCAGCTTGTTCCAAAAGACTTTGAGTGCAAACAACTACATCAGGAATCCGAGAGATATCTTCTTCTGTTCTTACTCCCAGCCCTGTTTTTGCTACTAAGTCAAGATTGTGTTCCGCTAGGTAACGCTGCAATTTGTAAACTAAGTATTCGCAAATTTTAATATGTAAAACTGTTGCGGTTGGCATCGGAATTAATTTGCCTTTGTACAGTTCATATTGTAGATCGGAATCAGTTTGATAAAATCGGTATTCTTCAAAGGTCAAGGTGGGTGAAGTATCAATTTGCTTTGATTCAACAACTGGCACTACAGATTGAGACATATCTTTTCACCGATGTCGATATAATTCTATTATATTCAATCTGCCTCGATCTGGGTACAGTTGCGGTTAAAAATTCCCACTTATCGATCGCACTCGCCACCCGAACAGTCAGAGAATAGTTGAATAGTGTAAAATCAACTTTGCGATCGCCCCGACAACTCGACCTCACCTTTCCATACACCATCCGATTTCCTATGTCAATCAAAAAGATTCTTTCCATAGCGCTGTTAATTTTTATCCCCATTTCCATCGCCGCTGAGTATTTGCACTGGGGTTCCCTTGCAGTTTTCATCACATCCGCTTTAGGCATTATACCTCTGGCTATTTGGTTGAGCACAGCAACAGAAGAAGTGGCGATCGTTACAGGCCCCTCCATAGGCGGCTTATTAAATGCAGTCTTCGGCAATGCTACGGAATTAATTATTGCCATAGTTGCCTTAAAAGCTGGCTTAATTGACATTGTGAAAGCCAGCATAACCGGTACAATTATCAGCAACTTGCTTTTAGTCATGGGATTTTCCATGCTGTTAGGAGGAATTCGCTACAAAGAACAGGAATTTAAGCCAATAATCGCGCGGGTGAATGGTTCCACAATGACTCTAGCAGTGATTGCCATCCTGCTGCCGACAATGGTAATTTACACCTCCAATGGAGTCGAACCCGCAGCCATTCAGAATCTTTCCTTAATAACTGCGATCGTCCTAATCGCAGTTTACGCTCTAACTCTGCTATTTTCATTAAAAACTCACAGCTATCTTTACGAGGTGAGCTTACTAGAACTAGAGTCAGAAAATCCTCAAAATACCAAAGAGGAATCTACTACGCACAAACCTAATTTGTGGCTGTGGATAGGGGTGCTAGTTGCCTCAACTGTTGCCGTTGCTTTTGAATCAGAAATTTTCGTGGGTGTTGTCGAAGAGACTACCAAAGGATTGGGATTGACGCCACTGTTTACAGGGGTAATTCTGTTGCCGATTGTTGGCGGCGCGGCCGAGTATGTAACTGCGGTGGGAGTTGCCATGAAAAACAATATGGATTTGTCAGTTTCTGTCGCAATGGGTTCGAGTTTGCTAGTTGCTTTGCTGGTAGCGCCGGTGTTGGTAATTATCGGATTAATAATTCATCAGCCGATGGATTTAAACTTCAATCCGTTTGAAGTAGTTGCAGTTGCCATTGCCGTGACAATTGCTAATCTAATTAGTCTTGACGGGCGATCGAATTGGCTCGAAGGAGTGTTGCTTTTAGCAACATACATCGTGTTAGGAGCCGCATTTTACTTTCACCCCATTACTTGATTTCTCGTGGAACAGACACTCCGACCTGTTCCACAAAAACTCAATTAATTTTCTTAACTGGTTCCCTGTGCCTGGGAACGCATATAAGCGAGGCTCTGCCTCGTTTGCTTCCATGAAAATTGGAGGCAGAGCTTCCGGATCTGCGTTACCAGGCTCTGCCTGGTAACGAGTAATAACTCATCTTGTTTCTGGTTTGTTATTCCTCTTTGTCTTCTGGCCTTAATTAAATAAAATAATTTTTGGACAGAAAGTAGTTAGGGACAGCGACATTGTTGAACAGGAAAACACTCTTGTCTGCAACTTCTTTTTCTGCCTTTACGATCGCGACAATCAGAAGTATCCCGACATTCTACCTGATCTTGACAAATTTGCTGACGGGGAAAAGTACCTAAGTTTTGTATAGAAACTTCAGCCGTAAGCGCACCCTGTTCTATAACTTGGTCATTTTCTTTAATTTCATAGAGAAACTTATTTTCTCCCTCTAAAACCGAAAAAGTTCTTGTTTTGTGACTGTTACCCAACTTGAATCCAAAATCCTCGGAGAACTCACCTTTATTGTAACCTCGGTCTGTGTAAGGATAGGGGTTAGTTTCCATGCCATCAGTCACATTTTTAATCATTACCCTTCTGTTAGGGCCGGGAGGAGTCTTGCTGGAGACAAATCGAGCGCTTTGCGAATCAGGGGAGAAGACAGTACCGGCACATGGACCTACATATTCAGTGCGCTTAAATTGAATTAAATTAATATTAAAAGCGTTTTCGTTTTTGACCCTAAATTGTGCTTCGCTAGTCTGCTGGGCGCTAACTGTGAAAGCTGCTAGCGCCAAAAAAATTGCCCCCAGAAAAATAGCTAGAAATTTGATTTGTGGGTTCCCCGTAACAAATCTGGCGTGTTCCATCTCTCTCTACCTCTCAGGTGAATAGATAGCATTTTATTTAGAAGTTATTTTAACTTGAGAGCTGATGTGTTGTCAAAGTAGATCTAATAGGTTTCTAGTGAGGACTTGAGTCTTTGATCCTGAGTTGCTAAAGGGAAAACTGAACTCCTGAGTGCGTGCGAACTTTGTGGAGTCAGGAATGAAGTCCTGAGTACGAACTTAACTACCAAGTTACTCGATCGCGCCATCTCTCTAAAATCTTGTCCCCAATTCCCTGTACCCGTGCCACATCTTCCAAAGAGGTGAAAGGTTGCTGTTGCCGCGCTGCAATAATTCTCTCGGCTAACTTCGGGCCAACCCCAGGCAAGGTTTCTAATTCTTCCTGAGTCGCGGCATTCAAATTAACTAACTTTTTACCTCCAGCAATTTGAGGTTTAGCACTCGTCGCTTTTGATGCTGCTTGTAGTGAATCGCACTCTTTTTTCTTAGCATCAATTCTCTGTTTGATTCGGGCGGGGATTCCCAAGGTTGCACCTTTGTAAAGCCGATCGAACTCCCGCTCAAAATGGGCTGCAACTACGGGACTCTCGATCGCCAGCAACGTCTCGTCATTCCCGTGATTTGCAGCCTCACTCCAGTTATGAGAACCTGTAAGCAACGTTTTTCCGTCCACAACGCCGAATTTGTGGTGCAGGCGATCGCCCATTGGTAACAGAGGCACTCCCACCGTAGTCAGCGGCTTTCTCCAAGGGCGATTGTCAGTTTCTAAGCCGCAATCCTGCATCAAAGTCGCCCCCATCATATCCAACCCTTCACTGTAAGAGCGATAAATAAAATTAGAGTCAATTAAAGCTCGCACCACAACTCCCCGGCTAGCTTCAATTTCCAGAGTATTTGACAACCGCTGAGCCGAAAATACAAACAGTGCCAAATCAACCGACTTTTTCGCACTACCCAAAGTTCGATTTATCAAACCGTTAGGGCTTTTTTCCCAAGGCAAAGTCGCAGTAGTGGGCGAAAATTGCACCCCAACTGTCGAATTCCCTACTCTTACTTTTTGCACTTGACGAAACGGCTTTTTGATGCCAAACTTGCTGTCCGGTTTGCCTCCCGGCCCGTCGCCCCACATGATGTTAAATTCTTGAGTAAATAGTTGCGCTACTTGAGGATTTTCAATTTTCAGTAAATTGTTAGCATTGCCGCGACTTGCTGCTGTTTTAAAATCGCCGTGTATATCGCTTGTGGTAAAATTAGCAGAAGTGACGATTACGGTTTTGCCATCAATTACCACAAATTTGTGGTGCATCAAACCGCTGCCTTTACTGCCGTCAGCAGTATCATCAATTACAGGAATGCCCGCATCCTTGACAATTACCAAAGCATCATTTTGCTTGATTTCCTCGGAACTCAATTTACCGTCTTTATTGCGATCGGCAAGTTGCACAAATTCGGTATAACGATCGCGCTCTCTTTCCGGTAATTTCGTTAACTCCTGAGCTGTAAAATCGCTCCAAGGGCGACTATAGATATGTTCGACAATTAATCTCACTTTAATTCCCGATCGCTGTCGATCGGCCAAAACCCTCGCAATACTGGGCAAGCGAAACTCCTGAACCGCTAAATCTACCGTCGATCCAGCACTAGCGATCGCAACAGCGATCAACTTTTCTAAATCATCTCCAGGTCTAGTTTGCTGGCGGTAAGGCTCTGTATAACTCGAAGCGATCGACTGATTGAAGTATACTTGCAACAAGGGGTCTTGAGGTAATGGAGCCAGACTGAGAGGTAAATTCTGCACGTCTTGCTTTTTTTGTCCGCAGCCCGCCAGATTGATCGCCACCAGCCCAGCACAGCAGAAACCGAGTAAATGATAATACACTACAGCCACAAAATTTTAAAAAATATAGAGGTTATTAGCCGAACCACAGTTCAAAGCTATTGGATCAAGTAAAGTTACAACCTATTAAATTTATGCAAGGGAATAGATTTTACGTCTTGTAGAACTGCCTCGATGCCGGAAGCATCACTGGTAGGGTAGCAGCATTCAGGGGCGTGGGTCAAACCCTATACCGCTGCTTTATGGCTAAAAGAAAAACAATTTTTCCGTGCGGTCACAAAGGATATGGTAAAGCGTGCCATCGCTGCACGCAAGAGTTGGTGGCGCAGCAGCATTACGTTGAAGTGCTGGCAGAAAAACAAACCAAAAAACAAGAGAGGGAAGCATCATTTGCTAGAGATATCATCGATCTCAGAGGTCTGCCCGACCACGTAGTCACTAAAGCCCGGGCAATTATAGCAGCTTTGGGCGAAAATAAGAATTACAGAGATTTCGGCGGCAAACGCCTGCGTCACAACCGTTTGATAATCAGTATTCCTGTAACTCGCAACTACAGAATGCTTTGTGAAGATTGCGGCACTTTCTTAATTCCCCAAAAAGTATTGTCGCACGAAGACTACAACGTCTGCAAACCAGGAAGTTAGTCATTAGTTATTGGTTATTGGTTATTAGTTATTAGTAGCCACTCACAACAGTCAACAGTCAACATTCATTAATTAGTTATTATGCAAATTTACCTCGACTATAGTGCCACAACACCCGCACGCCCAGAAGCGATTCAAGCCATGCAAAAAGCCCTGACTCAGCAGTGGGGTAATCCTTCCAGCTTGCACGAGTGGGGACAAAGGGCGGCGACAGCTTTAGAATTAGCAAGAATGCAGGTTGCTAGCTTAATTAACGCGCTACCGGAATCGATGATTTTTACCAGTGGCGGCACTGAAGCGAACAATTTGGCAATTATGGGAATTGCGCGTCTTTATACAAAGCCGCAACATATTATTATCTCCAGCGTAGAGCATTCCGCAGTAGCAGAACCGGCGCGACAACTCAAACAGTTGGGATGGGAAGTGACGCGCCTACCAGTCGATAAATTGGGGCGAATTCACCCTTTAGATTTGCAAGAGTCGCTGCGATCGAATACAATGTTAATTTCAATCATTTACGGACAAAGTGAAGTTGGCACGCTGCAACCAATAGAGGCATTAGGACAAATTGCGCGCGATCGCAATATCATGTTTCATACCGATGCAGTTCAAGTTGCCGGCAAGCTGCAAGTTGACGTGCAGAAACTGCCCGTAGACTTGCTTTCGGTTTCCAGTCACAAACTTTACGGGCCACAAGGTGCAGGCGCGCTTTACGTGCGTCCGGGAGTAGAATTAGTGCCAATGTTGGGCGGTGGTGGCCAAGAATTGAAAATGCGTTCCGGGACACAAGCGCTGCCGGCAATCGTCGGTTTTGGGGTGGCGGCAGAGTTAGCATTGCAGGAAATAGATGTGGAAACGCCGAGGTTAATTGCATTGCGCGATCGGCTTTTTGACCGATTATCCCACGTACCCAGTTTAGTACCAACTGGCGATCGATATTGTCGGCTGCCGCACCACGTCAGTTTTTGCATAGTCTCCCCTTCCTCCCGCCCTTATCAACAGAGAGATACAGGGCGAATAACAGGCAAAACTCTAGTGCGGCAGCTAAATTTAGCAGGAATTGGCATTAGTTCCGGTTCTGCTTGTAGCAGCGGCCAACTAACTCCTAGTCCGGTATTATTAGCAATGGGATATGACGAAATCGGTGCCGTTGGTGGAATTCGCTTGACTCTAGGACGAGAAACCACAGAAGCTGATATTGATTGGACAGTAATTGCGATCGAGCAAATTTTGGATAGATTAATGCCCAAGGTGGCATTATCTAGGCGTTAGCAGGAAAATCTGCGATTCAAAACCAAAGAAACCGCGTTTTTTCCCATCTCTTCGCACTCTAAGGTTGACAAGTCAAAAAACCCCGTTTTATGGTCACTCGCGCACAATCAAAGAAACCGGGTTTTTTCCCGAATCTTCGCACTGTAATTAAGTAGCTCGCTAAAACCCGGTACCCGGTTTCTGGCCACCCACTAATCATGGTAAAATAAATCCCGGTGTTATTCACAACTCCCCAAAATGGAAGAAAACCGCGCCCAAGCCTATCTGCAATTAATTCACACCCTGCTGAATGCCCCCAACGGAGAGGAAGCGCAGATATTACAGGATAACTCAGAATTACTCGATCGCGGATTTCTGGAAACTTGCGAGTTAGTAGCCTCAACCTTGGCAGAACAAGGAGGAGAAAATGGCGCTAAATTCCTCCGACATCTAGCTAGTTACCTAGCGCAAATCATCGAGATTAACGATGACGGAGATAGCAATAACTCTGCCAGTGAAAATTTCCAAGAGTATGCAAACTTTTTCTTAGAATTATTGCAAGCCGAACAAGATAGCAACGGGGATACAGCAGTAATTCACTCCATGCTGGAAGGGCGACAGCATCTCCTCAATGTCACTTTTGCCGAGACTTTACAGCAAGTAGCGCAGAAGTTAATAGCCGGCGAAAACTCAGAAACAATTAGCTCAATTATCGGGCTTATTGAAAATTTGAGTATTCATATTAGTGAGTTTCCTCGTGGCAATATAGCGAATAATATTGAAATTGCTATTACGGGCTATCAAATAGTTTTAAATAATCGGGAACCCGGTAGTGAAAAATGGACGCAAACCCAAAATAATCTGGCGACTGCCTACCATAACAGAGTCAACGGTTCGCTGGCGGAAAATCTGTAACGGGCAAAAACCAGGCGGTTGAAACCGCGTCTACACAAATCAAGTCCGCCTATGCGGAGAAGCGAGATAATTCAGAAGTGTTGAAATCCTCGATCGAGCTTTAATATAGCATCAGAATAAATACCGCTGCTATCAGTCAACCAGATATCGGTGCTATCCGTAGCGATTCCCACAATCGCGGCTCGGTTTCCTATTTTTTCTACCAATAACTGAGCGCTTGTTATTGGCAAAAACAGCACTAACTCGAAGTCTTCCCCGCCGTATAATGCCCAATCTAAAGCTTTTTCGGTTGATACGATTTCGCTGAAAATATCGGGAATTGGTATTTTTGTGCGATCGACTTTTGCGCCAACACCGCTAGCCCGACAAATTTGAATAATCGCATCTGCTAAACCGTCGCTGCTGTCCATTCCGGCGATGGAAAACTCACCCGCAGAATCTAAAATCTCCCAAACAATCGGCAAAACATCCAGCCTCGGTTTAGGACACTGGTGAGCGATAATTAAAGAAGCTCGATCGACCTTTTCCAGATTTTGCCCGAATTCTGGATTTAACAGCAATTCTAATCCCGCGCGGGAGGCTCCGTGAACACCCGTGGCGACAATCGCCCAGCCCGATCGCGCATTTGACCGACTAATGGTACGATCGGACTCAACCTCCCCAAAAGCAGTAATCGCCACAGTCACAACAGGCGATCGCACAACATCCCCACCGACGATCGGCGTATGATATTCTTGCAAGCAAGCCGTCATTCCCCGATAAAACTCTTCAACCCACTCCACAGCCGTATCCGCCGCCACAGCAATGGCTACAGTCACCGCCAGAGGCTTTGCTCCCATCGCAGCCAGATCCGACAAATTCGCCGCTGCGGCGCGCCATCCTGCGTAATAAGGCCCCGTAGTGCGATCGCTAAAATGCACTCCATCCACCAACATATCTGTAGTGATAGCCAGAGATTGGTTGGGATTTGTAGGCATGACAGCGCAATCATCACCAACTATTTCTGCGGGGCAGAATTTTTGCAATATTCTTAAAAGACCTTGTTCACCGATATCTTTAACTTGCATAAATTTGAATTAGTCGATCGCGCTTTCTCACTTCACCATTCCTTACCCGAACTCGGTGGTAAGCGCAACCTAGGAAACCTATAAAAAGTATCTCCTTCATCATCTACCTCTAAAACCGCCGAAAAAATCTTAACTTGCCGAGTTAAATACTGCTGAGCAACTTCAGCCTCAACCCTAGCATTAGCCGCCAGTTGAATCAGCGCAATTTGACTATTTTGAGTTTCCAACAACTGATAAAAAGCCTCATCCAACCGCTGCTTTTGCTTGTTTTCATTCACATTTTTTACAATCAACAAGCCTGCGAATCCGCCCAAACCCATTACCAATAAAAATTGTAAAATAGCCATATTCTCGATTGAATTCCTATTTTCAATAACGAAACTATAAAAATTATCTCTTCTTCCAGCCTGATTCCGGCGGGCTTTGTCTGTGTCAAATTGATTTCAATCGCCGTCATCTGTATTTAGAAAAGATTTTAATGCCTGTCACTATTGATTTTTTCAGCCCGCGCAGGCGGGCTTTGTTTCTGTAAAAGCGATTTCAATCGCCGTCACTTTGGTGTCAAAGCGATTTCAATCGCCGTCATTAATTAAACTTGAGGTCGCACCAAATTTTCGATTCCTTTAACTACCTTAGCAGATACAATCTTGTCTCCCTGCTTCAGTTGCTCCAAAACTTCTTTTCCTTCAATCATGTAACCAAAAACAGCATAGCGGCCGTCCAACAGATTCAGGCCAGCGGGCGTGAGTTCAGGTTCAAACAAGAAAAAGAAAAACTGAGAAGAAGCGCTATCAGGGTCAGTTTCTGTACGGGCCATGGCCACAGTACCGAAAGCAGAAAAAGGCAAAACAGGCTCGTCGCGATAACGCCCCGCATCTTCTAGAGTAATCCCGTAAATAGGTTCTTTTTCCTCCCTAACGAGCACTTCTAGCGGTATATTTCGGTATTTGCCAGTAGCTGGGTCAATAAAACCCTCTTCCTTGCCTTCGGGGTCTCCGGTTTGCAAAACGTAGGATTCTTCCGATCGAATAAACGGCAAACCGTCATAAAAACCTTGATCGACCAAATCCACAAAATTACCAGCCGTAACCGGGGCGCTGTAGCCGTCAAGCACAACAGTAATTTCCCCTTTTTCAGTTTGTACAGCAACAGTAGCGCGCCCTTTCAGTTGAGGCAGATTAGCATACTTGGCAGGCACTTCAAACGGAAACTTTGTCACCATCAACTCTTCGATTTCGCCTACCGAACCTAAGATTGTGGCTTTCAAGTCAATCACTTTGTCCCTGTCTTTAGCCTCAACAGCCTTTTCCAGTTGAGCAACTTTCTCCTTGACTCCTGCAACTAGCGCCTCAGCTTCCGGCTTTTTGGCGTCGGGAATACTCTCTAAAAGGTCAGATTCCCGAAGGTTGAGAATCCTGGAAGCCTTGCTGACATCACTGCTAATGGGCCCCCAACGTTTAGACCGTATGTGGTTGCCAATGTCTTCGAGACTGATTTGCAACTCTCGTACAGTCTGATTGTCAATAGGTAAAGCGAAGCGCAGCAGCGCCCGCCCGTCCGTAATCGCATTCCCAGCAGGCATACTGCTGCTGGGGCGTTTGGCATGGGAGACTGCACTGAAACTCAGGGAGAGAGTGAACAGCAAGAGCGCTAAAGCGACGGTTTTGACCCAGCGCTTGCACGTATTGATCGAGAAATTAGGCCACTGCAACATAACTTTAACTTTTATTGCCTCTCTTATCTTCCCACAGCGCTGCCCGCCCTCTAAGCTGCTACCCATCTAAAGTGCCTGTTGATTTGGCTGGGGAGGAGTTGCCCACTAACAACACTCAACAGTCAACAGTCAACTGACAACTGACAACAGCCCACTGCCATTAACATTTCAGTAAAGCACTTGCTCCCTTTGAACGGTAAAATAAAATGCCAATTGCTTTTTGATGCCGTCAGCTAGACTGCGGCTTTAAGCTGACCCGCTCAAAAACGGATACAATCCCCAGACTCCTGTCGTGGAGAGATCAAAATTTTAGACCAAGGTTCAATCTCCCAAATTCATCTGTGGAGTAAATCTAAAATCTAAAATCTAAAATCTAAAATCGACTGACTGTAGTTCCCCCGTGCCGCCAAGGCGACGGGATTGCCCGCAAAAATTTATATGATTTCCAGTAACGACTTTCGACCAGGTGTTTCAATTGAATGGAATAACGGCGTGTGGCGGGTTATCGAATTCCTCCACGTCAAGCCAGGAAAAGGCTCGGCTTTCGTGCGGACAAAATTAAAAAACGTCCAAACCGGAAACGTAGTAGAACAAACCTTCCGGGCGGGCGAGACTATGCCTCAAGCCAACCTGGAAAAGAGTGTGATGCAGCATACCTATAAAGAGGGCGACGATTTCGTCTTTATGGATATGGAAACTTACGAGGAAAGTCGCCTCAATGCTAAGCAAATAGGCGATCGAGTCAAGTACCTCAGTGAAGGGATGGAAGTCAGCATCCTGCGCTGGAACGACCAAATCATGGAAGTGGAACTGCCCAACTCTGTTGTCTTGGAAGTGCTGCAAACCGATCCCGGAGTCAAAGGAGATACTGCCACCGGTGGCAGCAAACCCGCGATCGTCTCCACCGGAGCTCAGGTTATGGTGCCTCTATTTATTTCCATTGGAGAACGGATTCGGATTGACACTCGTGAAGACAAGTACCTCGGCCGAGAATAGAAACGAGGGAATAAAAGGGAGTTTTAGTTTTTAGTTCTGAGTTATGAGTTAAAGAATTCCAAATTCAATACTCATCTCTCACAGCTTAAAAACTATCCCTTTTTCCTCCAAAGTCGTTGATACTCCTAGCTTCGCCTGATTCTGAATTTTCACTTTTCAATTCTCAATTTTCAATTCTCAATTACCCTTGAATCTGCTGTGCAACTAGACTTAAACCAGCTTTGTGACCTGCTAACTGTATTAGACAAAACTAGCATTTCGGAACTCACCTTAAAAAGTGGGGATATCGAACTGACAGTACGCAAAGGCATTCTGGCAAGTTCACCAGGCACCTCTGCTGCGCTCCCTGCTGCTGTGACGAGTGTCGCTCCGAGCCTGTTGGGCGCTGTTGCTAGCCCCACCTTAGCGTCACCTCCTGCTATTGACCAACATTTAGCAGCGGATCTGGCTGCACCTGTACCCGTCGCCCCTGTCGCCGTACCTGCTGCCGTACCTGCTTCTGTCGATACTAAATGGGTGCCAATTATCTCGCCAATGGTAGGAACCTTTTATCGCGCTGCTGCTCCTGACGAGCCACCTTTTGTCAATGTGGGCGATCGCATCAAGGTCAGCCAGACAGTCTGTATTATCGAAGCGATGAAGCTGATGAACGAGATCGATGCTGATGAAGTCTCCGGTCAAGTGATGGAAATTTTAGTTCAAAATGGCGAACCTGTCGAATACGGTCAAGTGTTGATGCGAATTAATCCGGATTGAAGGATTACTTTATTGTTATGGACAGAATAAATGCTAATATTTCCCGATCACTTCTCTCCGGTGAGTTTGATGAAGTCATCCCAGCCTGTCCCGCAAGAGGTTGTGCAACAAGTTGCTGAGTATTTCAGTATTTTGAGCGAACCCATGCGTTTACGAATTTTGAACTTGCTTCGCGACGGCGAAAAATGCGTGCAAGAATTGGTGGAAGCTACTCAAACGAGTCAAGCCAATGTTTCTAAGCACCTAAAACTCATGCTCCAAGCTGGTATCCTCACTCGCCGGAGTGAAGGGACTTCAGCTTATTATAAGGTGCAAGACGAGTTAATTTTTGAGCTGTGTAATATGGTGTGCGATCGGCTTGCCAGCCGGATCGAACAGCAAGCCCTACACTTTCGGGCATTTAGTCTAACTACGAAGCACTAAAAATTAGTGCCCAGCCCCCTGTCATGAGTCATCAGCCATGAGTCATAAGTTATCAACCCCTACTCTCTGCCTTCAGACCGGTGACTAATGACTCCTAACTAATGACTCCTAACTAATGACTCATAATTACTAAAGGGGAAAATTTTTGTCAAAACTTTGGCGGGTACTCGGCTGAGCCACCTCCAAACCTTCGCCACCCAAAAGTTCTAAAGGCTTGCCTTCCACCGAAATCCAAACCTTGGTATTCGGTTGTAAACTCGTAGCCGTATAGATAACTTGCCCTAACCGGCCAGTCATCGAATTGCTCCCTCCCCCCGAAGTAAATTCGGCCGACAAATCGACATAAACTCCGTCATTTTTGACACTCAAACCCCTGAGTTTTGTCCCATTAGGAATTTCGCTAGAAACAGTTCCATCTTTCGGCCCAGCCAACAAACTGTTAAAAGCAGCTTGTAAAGCTGCATCAGGGTTGTCAGCTTGTTTGACAGCTACTTTCGTAGGAACTCCCTCAAATTTGCCGCTGGCATCTTTAACCCAGTAGACTTGCACTGTCTGGACATCAGTCTGCGGCAAAGGCTTTGGCTGCGGCGATTTTGGGATCAGAGCGTTAGGCGTCTGAACCTGCGGCGTCTGAACCTGTGGCGTCTGAACCTGTGGCACTTGTACAGGATTTGGAGGGGGTACCGGGATAATTACAACAGGGGATTCCCCAGGACTTGGAGACAGCGCCGGAGCGTTAGTCGGAGCGGAAGACTGTGTGTCTGCGGGGCTTGGCGAACGGTTCGCGGTCCACCAGGCAATGCCCCCTCCCGTCAGTAAAGCCAACCCGCAAACACCGGCAATGACGGCTGTGGAGACGCGGCGTACTTCTTGTCCATCTTTCATAATACAAATTCTCCTTACAGATAGAGCGCTTGGGACGGTGAGGAGCGACTCCCGATCAGCTACATTTGTCTATGGTTAGATTCTGGAATTGACACAATTGCATTGCTGCTAGCGAACACTTTATAGCAAGCCCAACATATTCTGAATCCGACTATTGGAATCCTAGACCATCATATAAGATTTCGCCCGTGGAGTATGTCACAGTATCTCGATCGGCCTAGTGGCTATATTCTATAGTAATCATAAAAAATTAAAGAATAAAGGAAAAAAAATAAGTAAAAAGCAATAAGGAAGGCAACCGAGGTAAGGGGGTAACGGATTTAAGGGATTTAACGGATAAAAACAGGTCTCTAAAATATTTTCCCCAAACAAAAAGCGCCCCTATTACTAGGAGCGCTTTTTATCAATCAAAAGCTAAAACTTAGCCATTGATAGAAGGAGCAACCAAAGCTACAGGAGTTGTCTCACCAGCAGCCAAATCAAGCGGGAAGTTGTGAGCATTGCGCTCGTGCATTACTTCCATACCCAAGTTAGCGCGGTTGATCACATCAGCCCAAGTATTGATAACACGACCTTGCGAGTCGATAATCGATTGGTTGAAGTTAAAACCGTTCAAGTTGAAAGCCATCGTGGAGATACCCAAAGCGGTAAACCAGATGCCGACTACTGGCCATGCACCTAACAAGAAGTGCAAGGAACGGCTGTTGTTGAAAGAAGCGTATTGGAAAATCAAACGACCGAAGTAGCCGTGGGCTGCAACGATGTTGTAGGTTTCTTCTTCTTGACCGAATTTGTAACCGTAGTTTTGTGATTCGGTTTCGGTTGTTTCACGAACCAAGGAAGATGTTACCAAGGAACCGTGCATTGCGGAGAACAAGCTACCACCGAAAACACCAGCTACTCCCAACATGTGGAACGGGTGCATCAGGATGTTGTGCTCTGCTTGGAACACGATCATGAAGTTGAATGTGCCGGAGATACCCAAAGGCATACCGTCTGAGAACGAACCTTGACCGATCGGGTAAATCAAGAATACTGCGGTGGCTGCTGCAACTGGTGCAGAGTAAGCGACGCAGATCCAAGGACGCATACCTAAGCGGTAAGACAGTTCCCACTCGCGACCCATGTAGCAAAATACACCGATCAGGAAGTGGAAAATTACCAATTGGTAAGGGCCGCCGTTGTACAACCACTCATCGAGAGAAGCAGCTTCCCAGATTGGGTAGAAGTGCAAGCCGATGGCGTTAGAAGAAGGAACAACAGCACCTGTGATGATGTTGTTACCAAACATTAAGGAACCTGCAACAGGTTCGCGGATGCCGTCGATGTCCACTGGAGGAGCAGCGATGAAGGCGATGATGTAGCAGATGGTTGCAGTTAGCAAGGTAGGAATCATCAAGACGCCGAACCAACCTACATAAATGCGATTGTCGGTTGATGTTACCCAGTTACAAAACTGTTCCCACAGATTGGCGCTTTCGCGTTGCTGTAAAGTTGTGGTCATTTGTTTATGATTGCTTTATTTGGTTTTCAATGTTCGGATGATGTTTCTATTATTAACGGTATCAAGAGTGTTTGTAAAGGGGTCTAGCGACAGTTAAACTGATTGAACTCATCAGGAAAGCTTATAAAATGATTGACAGGGGCGATCGCCAGGGGTTTTGTTAAGAAAGTTGAGAGTTTTGCTTTCTGTGGGTCAGCTCGTGATACCTTTCTAAAACCTGAAAGCGGGAAAGTCCGGTGCAATTCCGGCGCTGTGCCGCAACTGTAAAAGTCAGAATGCCGATTTCGGGGGCGCTTTGTGGGCGTTTACTTTTGGATTCCCTGCGCAGCACGGGGAGGAGATTATTTGTTAGCTTTGACTGATTTGCCGACTTGTCCGGGTTTATTTTACGGTTCGATCGCCCGAGACGGAGTTTTATCGAGAATGCGGATTCCGGGGGGAATTTTAAACGCGCAGCAGTGTTGGACGATCGCCGATTTGGCAGATCAATACAGTATCGGCTGTTTGCAAGTGACCAATCGGGCAAATTTGCAAATCCGAGAAGTCCACTCGGAAATTCCCCCTGAAGTGTGGAACCGCTTGCAGGAATTGGGGATAGCGTCTCGCCGCGTTGAAGTTGACCCGATTCGCAATATAATGGCAAGTCCGACAGCAGGGATCGATCGCCAGCAGTTACTGGATACTCGCCCGCTAGTGAAAGCTTGGGATGATTACCTGCAAACGCATCCCGAATTGTCGGAACTTTCGCCTAAGTTCAGCATTGGCTGGGATGGCGGGGAATCGGTTTCGATCCGCGATTTGCGCAACGATATTTTATTAGCAGCAGAGCGATCGGCAAAATCAGAAATCGTTTTTCGGCTGCATTTAAACAGCGATACAGGGATTTTAATCCAAGAATCGCAATGTATTTCAGTCTTAGCCGCCCTTGCGAGCGCATATCTTGAATACACAAAAAATCAGCCTCGAATTGATGGCAAAAAACCGCGTTTGCGTCACCTGCTGGCAGATTGGGGCGCTGAAAGTTATCTAGAACGGGTACAGCAGAATTTACCATTTTTATTGCAACACACATCTTGCACCTTTCCCAAAAACAGGCAAGATGCCTGTTCCACAAAGAGTGAATTTCCTTGTGGGGTGGGCCTCTTGCCCGCCCACTCGATCGACCCATCTGCAAGGGCGATCGAACAATCCCGACATCTCGGCATCCACCCTCAGCGACAGTCGGATTTCTCGTACATAGGAATTGCGCTGCCTCTCGGTAGGCTAGAATCAAAGCAACTGCGGAATTTGGCAAATTTAGCCCAAAATCTAGCCAGCGGTACCCTGAGACTTACGCCGTGGCAAAATCTGTTGATTTCTGATATCCCCAACCCCCAGCTTTTTGAGATCGAACAGCAAATCGCCGATTTGGGATTGCACTCGTCGGCGACTCGCCTAGATTCGTGCTTGGTGGCTTGTGCCGGCAGCAGCGGCTGTGCGTCGGCGGCGACAGATACTCAAAGTCACGCCCTAGCAATGGCGAGGGATTTAGCGCAAAAATTGACGATCGACCTGCCGATTAACATTCATTTCAGCGGTTGCCAAAAGTCCTGCGCCCAGCACCGGCCAATTGATATCACCCTGGTGGGAATTCAGATTGAGCGAGGACACGAGACGATCGAAGGTTACGACATTTATGCGGGTAGAAAAGATTTGCCCTTCGGGCGACCAATTTTTCCGGCGGTAAGTGCGGCCGAGATGCCCGGTGCTATCGAGCTTTTGTTGCAAGTGTATCAGCGGTTTCGAGATCCTTTGGAGTCATTTGGTGAGTTTATCGATCGGCGGGCGATCGACCAATTGCAGGAGTTGTTGAACACCGAAAATCGGCATTGAAAGTCAAAAAAGAGCCCATGAAAAAAGACAAATTTTAAGCATTTCTCTTCCTATCTCTCTTGATATTTCTTCCTTCGCGTCCTTCGCGCCTTCGCGGTTAATTCAAAAAATCTATTTCACAAATCCCACAAACTTCCCATAGCAGTTTTAAAGAATGATTGACTACATTCGAGACGGAACAGAAATCTACACCAAATCCTTCGCCACAATTCGAGCCGAAGCAGATTTGTCAAGCTTGCCGCCCGATTTAGAATCGGTAGCCGTGCGACTAATTCACAGTTGCGGCATGACCGATATTGTTGCAGATTTAGCAGCTTCGCCCGGTGCAGCCACCGCGGGACACAACGCCCTCTCAGCAGGTGCGCCCATCCTGTGCGATGCCCGGATGGTGGCCGAAGGCATCACTCGCAAACGCCTTCCCGCTGACAATCCGGTGATTTGCACCCTCTGGCATTCCGAGATCCCGGAGTTGGCGCGGCAAATCGGAAATACTCGATCGGCTGCGGCCCTTGATTTATGGCTGGACAAGTTGCAGGGTGCGGTTGTGGCGATCGGCAACGCCCCGACTGCTTTGTTCCGACTGCTGGAAATGCTGGATGCCGGAGCACCCAAACCGGCTTTAATTCTGGGTTTCCCGGTAGGATTTGTCGGGGCCGCCGAATCCAAAGCCGAACTGGCCGCCAACAGTCGGGGAGTGCCATTTATTACGTTGCACGGGCGGCGCGGTGGCAGTGCAATGGCAACGGCGGCCGTGAATGCGTTAGCGAAAAAGGATGAATTATGACTGAGGCGAATGGTAAATTGTACGGTTTGGGTATTGGCCCTGGCGATCCAGAGTTGATTACTTTGAAAGCTTATCGGATTTTGCAATCGGTGCCGGTGATTGCCTATCCGGCGATGGAAAATGGTAAGGTGCTGGCGCGGGCGATCGTCGCAGATTATCTGCGCCCGGAGCAAATTGAGATTCCCATGCCGTTGCCTTTTAGTCCGACGCGATCGTCTCAACCTTATTATGATATTGCTGCCGAGAAAATTGCCGCACATCTGAGCGAGGGACAGGATGTGGCGGTGCTGTGTGAGGGCGAACCTTTTCTCTACGGCTCGTTTATGTATCTATTCAACCGTTTGTCGGCGACATTTACCACTGAAGTTGTGCCGGGAATTTCTTCGACAATGGCGAGTGCGGCTGCGTTGGGAGTGCCGCTGACTTATCGTAACGATGTGTTAAGTATTATGCCTGCGACGCTGGATGCTGAGGTTTTGCGCGATCGACTGGCGGTTGTTGATGCTGCTGTGATTATTAAGCTGGGCCGGCATTTTGCGAAAGTCCGGGACGTACTCATTGAGTTGGGACAGTTCGATCGAGCACTGTATATAGAACGCGCAACTATGCCGAATCAGCGAATTCGGGCGATCGCAGATGTCGATCCCGCTGAAGTTCCCTATTGGGCTCTCATTATGATCCCCAGCCAGCAAAAGTCTGTATCTTAATATTTCCATGCCTGAAGGCTACACGCTTCCAGGCTTTACCTACTTTTTTGTGCATTCTTACCTCTTTATCCAGTTTTCTTCATATTGATAACTTAAGCTTATAATTTTCATTAGTTAATCTGTTGTTAAAAAACTTTACAAACCTGAGAATATGCTTTATGTTTATTTACATGGCAGAACACAAAGCCGTCACGAACATTGAAAACCAAATAAAGCAATCATAAACAAATGACAACAACCTTACAGCAGCGCGAAAGCGCCAACGTCTGGGAACGCTTTTGTGAGTGGGTAACATCAACCGACAACCGCATTTATGTAGGTTGGTTCGGAGTCTTGATGATTCCCACCTTGCTCAGCGCCACCATCTGCTACATCATCGCCTTCATCGCTGCTCCTCCAGTGGACATCGACGGCATCCGCGAACCAGTTGCTGGTTCCTTGATGTACGGTAACAACATCATCACAGGTGCTGTTGTTCCTTCATCCAACGCCATCGGCTTACACTTCTACCCAATCTGGGAAGCAGCTTCCCTCGATGAGTGGTTGTACAACGGCGGCCCTTACCAATTGGTAATTTTCCACTTCCTGATCGGTGTATTTTGCTACAT
>NZ_JAUBQQ010000133.1:0-4748 GCF_036701335.1 Microcoleus sp. Pol12B5
CAAATCAGTTCGTTGTCATCTTACAATTTTATTCTTGAAGCTTTATTCTATGCAGCTTCATATTAAATTGGTATAACTGCCTCGATATTAACTACTAATCGCCTTTAGTCAAAGTAGAATAATCTAGCAAAAGCAATCAAATTAGTAGAGGACAAAATTTTCGGGTGCGAAGAAATCATCCTCCACTCACCCAGGCTGGATTAAAAAATTTCCCCAACAATCATCCCCGCCAATATGACAAAACCCACCCAAACATTTTGGCGAAAGATTTGACCATAAATCGGCTTAGGAATATCTGCATTTCGGAGTTGACTATACTGCAAAAACCACAAAATCGCCGCCGCAATAATTGCCATCCAAAAACCAATGTGCAAGTGCAGATTAACTCCCATTGCTGCTAACAAACCGACAGTGCCAACAAAGAAAAAACCCACAGCATTAGCAGCATTATCCCCGAAAAATATCGCGCTGGAGTTCACACCCAAACGCAAATCGTCTTCCCGATCGCTCATCGCATAAACTGTATCAAATCCTAACGTCCACAGTACGACTGCACCCCACAGCAACCAAGTCGCTAATTCTAGTTCTCCCACGGCGGCGCTCCAACTAATTAAAACTGCAAAACCCCAGGCAATTGATAACACTAATTGTGGCACTGGGAAGAATCTTTTTGCTAGGGGATAGCAGATAATTACTGGTACGGCGGCCACGCACAGCCAGAAGCTTAAAGGATTGAGATAAAAAGCGAGAATCGCCGCGCAAGCAAAGGAAATTAATGCAACTCCTATCCCAGTTTGCACGGTGAGGGCGCGGGATGCTAGCGGGCGCGATCGCGTTCTTTCTACTTCGGGATCTATATCGCGATCCCACAAGTCGTTGATGACGCATCCAGCCGCACTCGTGGCTAAGGTACCCAACACAATCACGCCCACCAATGTTGCGGGCGGCCTCCCGTCGGCTGCTAAAAAGACGGCCCAGAGGGCTGGAATCATTAAAATGAGCCTTCCTGCTGGTTTGTCCCATCTCAAAAGCCTCACGACGGTTAGCAATGTGGATTCGGGTTGGCGATCGGGCTCTGTAAGCATTTTAATTTTAGATTGGAGATTTTTAATATTTTAAGCCGATCACTCAGTAAATTCATGGAATAATTAAAAATATCTGTCAACCCCGATACACTCCAATGGTTAATTCACTTGCTTCTGCGGAGTCAAATCGCATTATTGCTGCTATTGATATGGGTACTAACTCGTTTCACATGGTGGTGGCGCGGATCGATCCGAAATTGCCCGCCTTTACGATTATTGCTAGAGAAAAAGATACGGTTCGGTTGGGCGATTGTGAGGTTAAAACAGGGCGCTTGAAGTCCGAGGTTATGGAAAGAGCTCTTGCCACTCTGCGCCGTTTTCAAGATATTGCTAAAACTTTCAATGTCGAACAAATTATTGCTGTGGCTACGAGTGCGGTTCGGGAAGCCCCTAACGGGCGAGATTTTCTCCAACAAGTTGCTGAAGAATTAGACCTGAATGTGAGTTTAATTTCCGGTCAGGAAGAAGCGCGGAGAATTTATCTCGGCGTACTTTCGGGAATGGAGTTTAACAATCAGTCCCAGGTAATTATTGATATTGGAGGCGGTTCTACTGAGTTGATTTTAGGGGATAGTTCAGAACCTCGCTGTCTCACCAGTACAAAAATTGGTGCTGTTCGCCTAACAGGACAATTTGTCAAAACTGACCCGATTAGCAAGGAGGAGTTTGCTTATTTGCAAGCTTATATTCGGATTTCGCTGGAAAGACCGATCGACGAATTGCGATCCCAATTCCATGCTGGCGAACCTTTGCGCTTGATTGGCACTGCTGGAACCATCGAAACTCTGGCCACAATTAACGCTCGCGAAAAGTTGGGAACAGTGCCGAGTCCCCTAGCCGGCTATCAGTTAAGTTTAAAAGATTTGCGCGATTTAGTCAATCGCTTTCGCAAACTTTCTTATGCCGAAAGGTTGGCAATTCCGGGAATGTCGGACAAGCGAGCCGAAATTATTCTGGCAGGCGCTTTGATTTTACAGGAAGCTATGATACTATTAGGAATTGAATCGCTCACTGTTTGCGATCGCTCTCTGAGAGAAGGCGTAATTGTTGACTGGATGCTGGCGCACGGTTTGATTGAAAACCGCTTGCGCTATCAAGGTTCAATCCGCCAGCGCAGCATTCTCCACATGGCTGACAAATATCAAGTCAATTTAAAACAAAGCGAAAGAACTGCAGTATTTACTCTCAATTTCTTCGACAAAACTCAAGGAATTCTACACAACTGGGGAAGCGAAGAACGAGAGTTGCTGTGGGCTGCCGCAATTCTGCACAACTGCGGTTTGTACGTCAGTCATTCAGCGCACCACAAGCATTCTTACTATTTAATTCGCAATGGTGAGTTATTGGGCTACACTGAAACAGAGATTGAAGTAATTGCCAATTTGGCTCGCTATCACCGGAAAAATCCTCCCAAAAAGAAGCACGAAAACTTTATTTCTCTTCCAAAAAAATACCGGGAACTCGTCAGTAAATTGCATCCTTTTCTGCGGTTAGCTGTGGCTTTAGATAGGCGGCAGATTGGCGCAATTTCTGATTTTAAATGCGAATACCGCCCGGAAGTTAGAGAGTTTCACTTGCGGTTACAACCGCTCAATCCCGAAGACGATTGCGCTCTGGAACTCTGGAGTTTGGATTATAAAAAGCCGTCGTTTGAAGATGAGTACAATCTCAAATTAGTGGCAACTTTGGAACCGACTCTGGTTCCGGTTTAAATACAAAGCCGAGCCTGGAAACGAGGAACTGTAGGGTGCGCGCGCACCCTACAGTTTCAACTTAACCCCAAGTCTAGTACCAATATTGTGTTTGACTCCATACTCCTCCCGATCGCCCTAGCCTGCCTTCAGAAGGCAGGGTGAATTAATTTTAAGTAGGATAAATCAAGGCGATTATGACAATTTGCTGACGCCATATGAACGATTTAAGTAGTGTCTCATATCATGTCCGGTCGAGCGATCGCGATTTTTGTAGGGGCTTCCCTCACCAACAATACCTGCCAATAATTGACAATCTCAAAAAACTGCCCCGACCGGGATATTATGGTTAATCGATCCTACATGATATTAGCGATAATTCTGATACAACCGGATTAGATATTATCTACAAACCAGGTAGCCCAATTACTGTAAAATCCTGTTGAGTGATGAGATTAGCTGGAACGCCCTTGAGGCTAGCTAAGATTTGATCTGTGTTGGCAATTTTGATAAAAGTTGTAGTGTTTTCTTCAACTATGCTGAGTCGATCGACCGTTAACCCTCCCGTTAAAATTAATAAATCTTCACCTTGCCTAAAATCAGCGATTACATCGTGACCTTCTCCCGCAGTCAAGAAAAAGTAATCGCCCCCGCTTCCCCCTTGCAGCGTATCGTTTCCGAAGTCTCGCATCAACCAGTCGTCGCCCATTCCCCCAATCAAAGTATCATCACCCTTGCCGCCGTACAGAGTATCATTACCGTCACCACCACACAATTGATCGGCATCTTGATTACCAAAAATTAAATCATTCCCGCTGCCACCGCACAAATAATCTTGTTGACTGCTAGCATCTGTCGCGATATTGTCAATATCTCCGAAAATTGTATCCTCGCCATCGCCACTGCAGATGCTGTCATTTCCCAAATCTCCAAACAGCAAATCATTGCCAGAATCGCCGCAAATTATATCGTTATCTTTGCCGCCGTGTAAGGTATCATTGTCTTCGCCCCCAGCAAGAGTATCTTCGCTTTCTTGTCCGTATAAAACGTCGTTGCCGTTATTGCCAAAAAGCAAATCTTTTCCTGTCAAGTCACCGTCAGATGCATCAGAAGTGCCACCAAATAAACTGTCATTACCTTCATCGCCAAGTAGGGTATCGTTACCTTTGTCGCCCCAAACTATATCATTATCTTTGCCTGCGATCGCCACATCATGATCTTTACCCGCATAAATAATGTCATTCCCAGCGTGACCGACGAGATAGTCATTATTTTCGTTGCCAAATATGGTGTCGCTGTCTGCATCCGCGCCAACAGCAACAGGGCTAGCAAAGCCGCCGTAAATATTGTCGTTGCCGAATAAGCCATTTAGCAAGTCGCTGCCGTTGAAACCGTTGATTATGTCATTAATATCGCTGCCGGTTAGAGTATCTTTACCGTCTGTACCGTTGAGGGTATTTTTAGGGATATTGGGGCCGGGAATGGAAGTGCGATCGGGTAAAGTGATTTGATCGCATATACAGTCTTCCGAAGCAGCAGGAATTAGCACAGGTTCGGGGGTTTCGGTTGTTGGAGATGGGGTTGGGGCGATCGAATTCTGATTGGCGATCGGCGTTTCCCCAGGTTTAGCCGTCGGAATTGGAGTTTCCGCAGATATAGGAATTGGCGTCGGAATTGGTGTCGGAGTTTCCCTAGGCGTCGGAATTGGTGTCGGAGTTTCCCCAGGAATTGGCGTCGGAATTCGAGTTTCCGCAGGAATTGGAGTCGGAATTGGTGTCGGCGTTTCCCCAGCTTTAGCCGTCGGAATTGGAGTTTCCGCAGGAATTGGCGTCGGGATTGGTGTCGGAGTTTCCGCAGGAATTTGAGTTTCCGCAGGAGTTTCCGCAGGAATTGGCGTCGGAATTGGTGTCGGAGTTTCCGCAGGAATTTGAGTTTCCGCAGGAATTGGCGTCGGAATTGGTGTCGGAGTTTC
>NZ_JAUBQQ010000134.1:0-4735 GCF_036701335.1 Microcoleus sp. Pol12B5
TCTAATTAACTCATAATTTTGCCTGGAATATCATTCTACTATGTATTTGTGTAATTAATTCTGTCTAACTACTTACCTCAAAGCACTGCGCCGCTTAATGCCGGCAGTCCCGCATACAATTGTTTTCGTAAATGCGCTGTCTGTCTTAGATGAAAACAGCGTTCCAATTCCGATGCAATTGTCGATCGAAGTTTAAGCGTTGAAAAGTGTGAACAACAGGTAAGATGCCGGTTCCACAAACATTAAAATATGTTGTGGGGTGGGCATCTTGCCCGCCCAAGAAACAGGCAAGATGCCTGTTCCACAAATATTCAACTAAACTAGAAATAGATTTGAGTCAAGGAGTCACATCAATGCCATCTCCCTTCCCCGGTATGGACCCGTATTTAGAGCATCCCGAACTCTGGCCTGCCTTACACCACTGGCTAATTATTGAAATTGCCAGATTATTATCTCCGCAATTACGTCCTAAGTATTTAGTGTCTGTAGAAGTGAGAATGTATGAAACCGCTGACGACAATTTATCAATTGGCATTCCTGATGTAAACGTAATTCAGCCAAGAACTACAACCGAATTAATCACATCAAACGTAGCCGTTGCAGCGCCACCAACACAACCCTTGACAGTAAATATTCCCATGCCATACCAGGTTCGGGAAGGCTATTTAGAAATTAGAGAAAGAGGAAACCAAGAACTAATCACCCTGATTGAAATCCTCGCGCCTAGCAATAAGCGCACAGGAAAAGGACGACAAATGTACGAAGAAAAGCGAGAAGAAATTTTATCGAGTCGCACTCATTTAATTGAAATAGATTTATTGCGGCGCGGTCAAAAAATGCCCGTTATTGGCAATGACATTGAAAGCCACTATAGCGTTTTGGTGTGTCGGGGAAATCGCCGTCCCAGAGCAGATTTGTACGCTTTTAACGTGCAGAACTCGCTGCCTGCCTTTCCTTTGCCGCTGCGATCGGGCGATACCGAACCTATAATCAATTTGCAGGAATTATTCACTCAAATTTACGACATAGCAAGTTACGACCTCAAGATAGATTATCGCAACTGGGAAGTCATACCACCCATGTCAGAGGCCGATACAATTTGGGCAGATGCTTGGTTGCGCGATCGAGGATTGCGAGATTGATTTGATATCAAATTGGCACACGTTGCCTTCTCTTTGAGCTCTTCACCTTCCAATGCTTCACGCCTGCTAACCCACATTGTCAATCCTCATCCGATGAAACATCACGTCAGCATCGATGACATCTCCTCGATTTGCCACCTCAATGTAGTAATATCGATCGCCCCCTTTGGCAGTATGAATTTTTATTGGAATAGTGTTCTGTGAGGTTGTTATTCAGTCGCCTATATCTCACGGTTGAATCAAGTTTTGTTCGGACTTACGATAGCGGGCAATCAACCAGCGATGTTTAAGGGAGGGATACAACAACATAGCTGCAAGAGGCAGTCCAGATCCCCCCAACGTTAGCAAAGTATAGACATTTATAAAGCCCACTACAAATCCCATACCTAAAGCAATTCCCAGCACTGTACTTAGTGCTGCCACCGTTAACACAAAGCGATCGAGTGTGATTTCTCTCAAAAAGTCACGATCCAGAAAATGAATAACAATTATATCAACCCAAACTCCAAACGCCGCTCCAAGCATTGCACCTGAGATCGCGCCAAAAATCAGCGCGAACAAGGCACTAGAGAAACCTTGAGTCATCTGTACCGCCAGTCCCGTAATAGTCAGGCCTATACCGCCCCCTATCCAACTCCATGCTTTAATTCCAAGGTTTGCTCCTGTCCCCCAAATAGTTGCTACTGTGGCAACAGCTAGAGCAATAATTCCTATAGCTGTTTGAGACCAACCTAAACTACCGATGACTATAGTTGTTATTACTGTTGAAAATATGAACAATACTGCCATGCTTTTGTAGGGAGGTTTCTTAACATCAATTGGCAAAGGTGCTGTCTGAACCCTGATAGTTACATCATGTGTTTCTGGCGAGGCATTTGTATGTAAAAGAAGATGACGCTCGTAATGTTTATCTGCTGCAAGGAGGGAAGTATCTACGGTAATTTCACATTTTACTAAATTCTCCTTAAAACTAGCAGGTGAGAATGAAATCCAAGCATGGGAATCAGGAGTATGTGGTGGATCTTGAAGATGAAGAGCTACTTCCCAATTTCCCTCTAGCAAAGTGTCAGGCATTAAGTTGCAAAAGTGAATTTTTTGTGTAATTTTTTCACCTAACCGAGTTGCTTGGAAAACCAGAGAATTTGTATTTAAGCTGAATTCTGGTACTCGAAAGACATACAACGATTTAAGGTCTTCCAAAGCTGTAACAGCATTTGGATAGCGATCTCTTAGCCTCGGTTGCACCATCTTTTCCAACCAGCTAACAAATCGTAAACTTAAATGTGGGATTAGCTGGCTGAACCGAATAAGATAGGGGTCATCCTCGTCCGTTAAGTCCTGAAGAGCTGTCGAGGGGGTACCTGTAAGCAAACAAATCAAGGTTGCTCCCAACCCATATAAGTCAGAGGCTTCTGTAGGTTTCCGTAACTGTTCGGGGGGAATAAAACCGGGTGTTCCCTTGAAAACGCTACTGCCAGATACTTCCTGACTGCCAATTCGCGCAAACCCAAAATCGATCAGATAAACCCTGAGTAGATCGTCCACCAGTATATTTTCTGGTTTAATATCTCGATGGATGACTGGCGGAATTCGATTTTGCAAATAAACTAAAATCTCTAGTACGGATACAGCAATTTGCTTGATTTCTTCTGGTTCAAAACTCCGTAACACTCCTAAGATGGTGCATCGATATACTCCTGCACCATACAGAAACCATCCGGCGTGGAAAACCCTCCTAAGTAGCGAGGAATACCAGGATGGTTGAGTCCTTGCAAAACCTGAATCTCTCGTTCATGAACACTAAAAGCTGACCAGTCAGAACCAGATTGAGCAAAACAAAACTGCTTGACAACCACTTGCTGTTTTATATCAGTAGTATCAATAGTTGAGGCAAGCCAGGTAATTCGTCCCCCTTCTCGATTACGTCCTAGTTCGCGGATCACCTCATATCCTTGGTAAGATAAGTCAGGATAATTGTTCATCAGTATCTCCTAAATAATCAAAATACTATTTATTCCTGAATGTTATTGGAATAAGTAATAAAAGTCTAATTATTTGCGGGCGATTCCTCTGTAGGCTTCCTAGTAACTTAATGGTTGATATTAATCACAAATAGCTTTCAACCGCCACTTAACAGCTAAACATCTTGGCTTTGCATCAACCGCTGCTTCAAACGCGCCGGATCTCCCCGATCGACAACTTGGCCCTTTTCCAACAAAAAAGCCCCATCACAATAATTCAACTCATCCAAACGGTGAGTCACCCACAAAGCCGTAATCCCGCGATTTTTCACCAACCGCTGCACCGCCGCCACCAAATCCAACTGAGAATCAGGATCTAACAAAGCCGTCGGTTCATCCAACAGGAGAATTTCGCAGTGACGGGCGATCGCCCCAGCAAGAGCAATTCGCTGCTTCTGGCCCCCACTCAAAGCATAAATCGGCCGCCGCTGCAAATCCAGCAAATTCACAGCCTCCAAAGCCTCCGCCACCCTCTCCCGCACCTGAACGTTAGAAAGCTTTTCCTCCACCAAACCAAAAGCCACATCCGCACCCACTGTCGGCATAACCAATTGGTGATCCGGATTTTGGAACACAAAACCCACCCGCCCACCCAGGTCAATTTCTCCCGACTGGGGGTGCAGCAGCCCAGCCATCAGCCTCAACAGCGTAGACTTGCCGCTGCCGTTAGTGCCCAAAAGCATCCAAAACTCGCCCTTAGGTACATCCAGAGAGCAACCTTGCAACACTCGATCGCCCGACGGCCAGCAAAAACCCAAATCCCGCACAGCAACGGCTGACTGGCTCATATCGGCACCAACACCCCCAGCCCTCATTCTGCTGTCATCGAGACAAAGCCAGGGGATCTGCCTGTAGATGACGCCCCCGATTTCTGAGAAACCACCACCCCAGAAATCTCGCTGCTGAGTACAGCCACCTTTTTCTCAGGATTTTTCTCGCAGGTGAGTTCCAAAATTTGCGGTTGGGAGTTGCGAATCGCCGCCAGTACCTGCTGGTAAACAGTCTCAGCGTCCTCCTCCAACTTCCGCTGCACCGACAGCGAGACGGGCGTATTTTTCACAATGATGTCAATGCTGAACATATAGTCTTAAAAACCTAAGTTTGGAGCTCTATCCTCAGTATATATATAGGACTTACCCACGGAAACCCAGTTTCTTAGAAAAATAAGAGGTTGAGGCCGATATATTTACCAAGCCACCGGGCTTCTGAGGCAAAGCGCAGAGACTCCTATATAGTAGAAGTTCCCAAATGCAGGCCCAAGACTTCGGGGACTTCGAGGGCTTCGGGGACTTCGCACAAGTAAAAAGTCAAGAGCCAAAAGTTTTTTAAGAAAAACTTGCTCTTGTAAAGAATTACCTCTATAATCGTCAATACGGTAAAGAAAAGTAAAGTCTGTTCATAATCCAACTTGTTTTCTGCTAAGCAGAGGCAACGGTGGAAGACTCATGACTAGAGACAGATCCGTTGTAATTATATCCATTTGGAGATTTGCGTAAATGACAATCGCAGTCGGACGCGCCCAGACCGAAAGAGGCATATTTGATGTCCTCGACGACTGGCTCAAACGCGATC